>JAIRNM010000033.1 GCA_031258055.1 Bifidobacteriaceae bacterium | reverse complement strand
CGAAGGCTCCCGCTACTTGCCCTGGTCCTAGCCCAGTAACGACCCGGTGTCCGCTGTCCCTCTTCGCCTTGCTCGGCCCATATTCCACGCTCGTCATCCCGCGCGGAGCGAAGCGCATTCGCGCAGAATGACAATTCGGTCGCCGCCGGTGCGAGGTAAAAGGCGGTTTGTTGCTCAGGTTTAGTGGTCTTCTGCCCGGGTGAGGGCTTGGGCTAGGTCTTCCCACAGGTCATCGACGTTTTCGATGCCGACCGACAGCCTGATCAAGTCCTCTGGCACGTCACTGAATTCGCCAGGCCAGCGCCGCCGGCGTTCGAGCATCGATTCAACGCCGCCCAGCGACGTGGCCGGAGCCCAAGAACGAGTCTGGGCGGCGACGGCATCGGCCGCCTTAGCGCCTCCGGCCAAACGGATGGAGATGATCGAACCGAAACCGGTCATTTGGGTTTTGGCGATGGCGTTGCCGGGATGGGAGGCCAGCGACGGATGAATGACCTGCTCGACTGCCGGATGGGATTCGAGGCGGCGGGCCAGGATCGAGGCTGAGGCGTTGGCCCGTTCCGTCCGCAGCGCTAATGTCCTTAGACCCCGCAGCAGCAAGAACCCGTCAAAGGCGGAGGGCGAGGCGCCGTGAATGCGCCGGAAGTCGCGCAACAACTGATCGTGTTCTTTGGAGACCGGCACGACCGCGCCCAAGATTAGGTCGCTGTGACCGCCCAGGCACTTCGAGGCGGAATGAACTACCAAGTCAGCGCCCCAATCGAGGGGCCGCTGGCCCAAGGGCGTGGCGATGGTGTTGTCCACCGCGACAACCGCGCCGACCGCATGGGCCGCCTCGACCAGGGCAGGGCCGTCAGCGATTTCAAGCAGCGGATTGGAGGGGGTTTCGATCCAAAGCCTGGCCGCTGGGGCACAACCTTCGCCGCCAGCCAGGGCCGCTACCACGTCAGAGGTATGGTCTATCTGGAGGGTGGAAAGCCTGATCCGGCCTTGGCTGGCCAGTAGACGGGCCAGAGCACCAGTGCCGTTGTAGGCGTGCGAGGGCATGACCAGACGGCCGCCGGGGGGAATCAGTGAAAACGTGGCATCGATCGCCGCCATGCCGGAGGCAAACAACACCGCGTCGTTGGGAGCGCCTTCAAGCAGGCCAATGACTTCTTCGGTGGGATGGTTAGAGGGATTGTCGTAGCGGGCATAAGTGGCTTCGCCTTCGCCTGGCACACCGCGGGAGATGAAGGTGGAGGAAAACAGGACCGGCGGATTGACTGGTTCGCCTTGTTCCCATTCCGGTCGTCCGGCTGCCACTACAGCGGTATCGGGAGACAAATCCGCGTAGAAACTACGGGTACGCGCCATGGCAACCAAGTGTAAGGGGAAGCGAGGCTTGGGATAGGACAACATGGCGGCAGAAGTGTAGGCGAGTGCTTTTGGCTTTGGCCCCTCGCGGCCCCTGGTGGCGGACCCGCGGCGGGCGGACGGCATCGGGCCAAGCGGAGCTAGGGCCGGTGGGAGCGGCGAGCGGGCGCAAAACGGCGGCCGCTGTTACGGTATTCGGCATGTGCGGAATCATCGGCTACGTTGGGCGGACCAACTCGGACCAGCCGCTGGAAGTTGCCTGCGAGGCGCTGGCCAGGCTGCAATACCGGGGCTACGACTCAGCTGGGATCGTGGTGGCGAACGAAAACGGCTTGAGCTTCGTCAAGCGGGCGGGCAAACTGTCAGTCTTGGAGCAAGCCCTGGTGGAAAACCCGCTCCCGGCCGCGACGGCGGCCATTGGCCACACGCGTTGGGCCACCCACGGCGGTCCAACCGACGCTAACGCCCATCCCCACCTTTCAGCCAACGGCGAAGTGGCGGTAGTCCACAACGGTATTTTGGAGAACCACGCCGAGCTCCGCGAAGAACTTATCCAGGCGGGCGTCGGGTTCCGCTCGGAGACCGACACGGAAGTCGCGGCCCATTTGTTGGCCCGCGCTTTGGCTGAGATCGGGAGCCTGCCGGAGGCGATGCGGGCGACCAGCAAACGCCTTGAGGGGGCCTTCACTTTGTTGGCTGTCGCCGCCGACAACCCGCATCTGGTGGTGGGCGCGCGGCGGACATCGCCGCTGGTGGTTGGCTTGGGAGAGGGGGAGAATTTCCTCGGGTCCGATGTCGCCGCGTTCGTCGCCCGGACGAATCGGGCTTTGGAACTGGGCCAGGACCAGGTCGTGACGATCACCGCTGACGCCGTCAACGTGACGGACTTCGACGGTAACCCGGTCAAGGCGCGCGAATTCACCGTCGATTGGGACGTTTCGGCGGCGGTCAAAGGCGGCTACGCCACCTTCATGGAAAAGGAGATCCACGATCAGCCGATGGCCGTGCGCGACACACTGCTGGGACGCCTGGCGCCCAACGGCCGAATGCGGCTGGACGAGCTGAGGACCGCTGAGTCGGTGCTGCGCTCGGCCGACAAAATAGTGGTTGTGGCTTGCGGCACCGCCGCCTACGCCGGCCATGTCGCGAAGTATGCGATTGAACACTGGTGCCGCGTCCCAGTCGAAGTCGAATTGGCGCACGAGTTTCGCTACCGCGACCCGGTCGTGACTGAGAAGACCTTGGTGGTGGCGATTTCCCAGTCGGGCGAGACGATGGACACAATCATGGCGATCCGGCACGCCCGCGAGCAGGGCGCTAAGGTCATCGCTGTGGTCAACACGATGGGTTCGACCATCGCCCGCGAATCGGATGCCGCCTTGTACACCCACGCTGGCCCTGAGGTCGCTGTGGCTTCGACGAAGGCATTCCTCTCGCAGATCGCCGCCACTTATCTGTTGGGCCTCTACTTGGCTGAACTGCGCGGCACCATGTTCCCGGACGAGGTCCGGGCAGTCCTAGACGAACTGGAGTTGATGCCCGCCAAGATTCAGCGGGTGATCGACGGCGAGGAGGCCATCCGTGACCTGGCCGGGCAGATGCGGGACGTCCAATCGGTGCTTTTCCTGGGCCGTCATGTCGGTTTCCCGGTGGCTATGGAAGGGGCGCTGAAACTCAAGGAACTTGCCTATATCCACGCTGAGGGTTTCGCCGCGGGCGAACTCAAACACGGACCGATTGCTTTGATAGACGAAGGCCAGCCGGTCTTTGTGGTGGTGCCCTCACCGCGTGGGCGCGACGTATTACACGAGAAGGTGCTATCTAACATCCAAGAGGTCCGCGCCCGTGGCGCCCGCACCCTGGTGGTGGCGGAGGCTGGCGACGAGGCGGTCGCTGAATTCGCTTCGCAGGTGTTCTGGGTGCCGCCTACGCCCACCTTGTTGGCGCCGTTGGTGGCGGTGGTACCGTTGCAGATTTTCGCTTGCGCCTTGGCCAGCGTTAAGGGGCTGGACGTGGACCAGCCCCGTAACTTGGCCAAGTCAGTCACGGTCGAATAGTCAGATTCGAATAGCCAGATTGAGAGGGGACAACTATGGGATTGGCCGACTCCGACGGAATCGCTTGGGTAAACGGTCAGCTACTGCCCGCGGGCGAGGCGACGCTACCGCTACTGGACCATGGCATCACGGTCGGTGATGGCGTCTTTGAATCCATGAAAGTGGTCGCCGGGCGGCCTTTCGCCCTGACTCGGCATTTGCGGCGAATGGCCAGGTCGGCGGCCGGTTTGCGCTTGAACTTCCCCGGTGAGGCGATGCTCCGCCTGGTTGTTGGAGAAGTCCTGGCGGCCAACGCCGCCGCGCTCAAGGACACGACGGCGGTGTTGCGGGTGACGTTGACCGGGGGGCGCGGGGCAATCGGCTCACCTCGTCTGCCGGGCGCCGAGCCGTCGTTGTTCGCGCTGGTCACCTGGCATGATTTGGAACCGCCGGAGACCTCGGTGATCACGGTGCCGTTTAGTCGCAACCAACACGGGGGGCTGGCTGGGTTGAAGACTACTTCCTATGCGGAGAATGTGCTGGCCGTTGAGATGGCTAGGGCAAAAGGCGCGAGTGAAGCCCTATTCCCGAACACCGATGGACGGCTGACGGAGGGGACCGGCTCGAATGTGTTCTTGGTGTTGGGCGGCGAGTTGGTGACGCCGCCGCTGAGTGATGGCGCGCTGGGCGGAGTGACCCGCGATCTGTTGCTGGAGTGGACCGAAGCGGTTGAGCGCTCGGTGCCGATGTCCGCGCTTTGGGAAGCGGACGAGGTCTTCATCACCTCTTCCTTCCGTAACGTTCAAGCCGTTGTCGCCGCAGACGGCCACCCCGTTGGCGGCGGCCGCCTAGGCCCCGTCACGCAAGGTGCCTGTGAAGCCTTCGCCGCCGGTGAGGCGCGTTCCTTCGACCCCTGAGACCAGCATTCGTTGTGAGCCACCGAGTACGTCCCCGTGGCTCATGAGCCACGGGGACGTACTTGGTGGCTCACCCGGTTAGCTGGAAGGCGGGAGGGATGCGTGGTGGCGGTTTTCGCCGTAGGCTTGGGAGCGATGATCGCAAGTTTCACAGCCGCCCAAATCAGTGCCGCCGAGAAGGTCGTAATGGAGCGACAACCGGAGGGCGAACTTATGGCCCGGGCCGCCCAGGCGGCCGCTAACACGATCCTTCGAGAACTCCGCAAACGCCGCGGCAAGGCGGCTGGCGGCTCGGTGGTGCTGTTGCTGGGAACCGGCAATAACGGCGGTGATGCCCTGTTTGCCGGCACCCAACTGGCCAGCCGGGGGGTGGCCGTGACCGGGGTGGCGGTTGGCAACCGGGTGCACAGCGCTGGCCGGTCCGCTTTCGAGCAGGCTGGCGGAAGACTGTTGACAATGGCTGACGGCGGTCCCGGCACCTACAGCCCGATTGAGCAAGTGGCGGACCTAGCCGCTGGCAGTGACGTGATAGTTGACGCGCTACTCGGCATCGGCTCGCGCGGGCCGCTGTCTGGGCAAGCGGCGGCGCTGGTCACCACCTTGATAGTGGAAGCGGGCCTGGACGCGCCCTTGCGCTACCGGCGCCGGACCAGGCCCATCGTGGTGGCGATAGACCTTCCCAGCGGCGTTGGCGTGGATGACGGGGCGGTTGGCGGCCAGGTCTTGCCAGCAGACATAACCGTCACCTTCGGCGCTTATAAGCCAGCCGCGCTGCTGCCGCCCGCTTCGCGATTGTTCGGGGCGATCGAATTGATCGACATCGGTTTGATGGAGCCGTTGGTGGCCTCCGAGCGCCCGGCCGCCCAGCGGCTCGAGGCCCGTGACGCCCTGGGCCTGTGGCCGGTTCCGCGCCGAACCGATCACAAGTACAGCCGCGGCGTGCTCGGCGTGG
>JAIRNM010000065.1 GCA_031258055.1 Bifidobacteriaceae bacterium | reverse complement strand
ATGACCGGCGCTGTGGCCTCTTGGGCACTGCGCTCGCCGCGCAAGAGCTTCAATTCGGCTATCTTCCGGGCCAGAATGGAGGCCTCAGCCGGACCATCTGAGTGGGTGACGCCGATCAGCGCCACCAGTCCCTCACCGAAGAAGCCTGAGACCTGACGACCCTGAACCTCGCAGCGCGCATCGACTGTCCGTTGAACAACCGCCCTCATTTCACCACCCGCCCTGTTGTCTGGGTCCGGGCCGGCCACGGCCGCCGCTCGCGCCACTGACGGCGGGACGCACATCAACTATGAAGACTAGAGCCGCCACCAGGGCGGCAATCGACAGCAGGCCGCCGAACCCCCTACTTCCACCCAATAGCGGGAGAGGAGCCGCGCTGAATCCAATCAGCGTAGCGACAGCCGTAATGGCGACCCAGGCCCCCTTCGACAGTTTGCCAGCCGCCGTGTAAGCGGCTGCGGGCGCTTTAAGCGCTACGACCAAGGCGAACACTTCAACCGCGAACGCCGCTAGCGAGAGCAGCGCGACAATAATGATCCAGGGCGTCAACAACCAAGACTGCATAAACCAAGATTAGAGGCCGCCTGGCCAGCGCTCGCCCACTTGGGACCAACGAGGAGCCATTACTGGACACGCGCGCGGCGAGACAACTTCGGGAGAGTGGCCCGGCGGGCGGGGCGAGCGTCCGATTCGCCGTTGACTGGCACTATCTCCGTCTGGCTGGCCGCGATCAGCCCGCCGGGAGCGTCTAGGGCGTCTACCAACAAGTCAACGTCTCTCGGCGTGGTGCGTTTGACCAGCGCCAAGGCTATCGGCCCCAGCTCATGGTGCACGCCGACAGACGTGAGCAAGCCACAAGCCGCCGATGCCGTGCCACCCGCCGCCTCGTCAGTCCCGCCCAACTCGGATCGCGCCACGGTCACCGCCGCGCCGACCTGGGGAAGCACCCCGTCCGATCCATCCAGATGCAAGAAGACCAGTCGCCGGGGCGGCTTGCCCACGTTGATGATCTTCGCCACCGTTTCTTGGCCGGGATAGCAGCCCGAATTCACAGGCGTGGTGGTGCGCAACCAGTCGAGTTCATGCGGCAAGGTCTTGCCGTCGGCTGCTTCGCGGCTGGCCAGGGGACGCCAAGCGGCGATCCGCAGAGCCTCCAAGGCGGCGCCGTCGATCTGGCGGTAGCCCCGGCGTTCGAGTCGCTCAGGCAGCGGATTCGGGGCAGTCGGATCGTAGATGTGGCTGGTCATACCCCTCCAACCAGCACCCGGATGTGGCTCAACTAGGCAGTAGCGGGGTTTGACCGCCTGGCGCCACCGGCGCTGGGGGAGGTTCGGCTGACTCGGTTGGTCCACTTGATAGGGTTCGTCCGGTTTGTCCCATTGATTCAGCGACTCTGGCCGCGCTTCCAATCCAGCCCGGTTCGGCCAGTCCGGCGTTCCGGGCCAGCCGTCAGGGCTGGAAGCCCAATCAACCCCGTCGGGGCCGAAAACTGATTGATTCAGCGGTCCAGGCGTCAGGGCCACGGCCAGATCGGTGCGGGCGGTCGCTTCGGCCCGCAACCGGAAACGCCGTGAATTCAAGAATCCCGCCAGCGCTTGGGCTAAGCCATCGGTCAAGAGCAACCAATCGGAGCTATCGCCAGGGACCGGTTCAGCTAGCTGAAAGGCAAACTGGATGTGGCCTTGGGCATTGAACACCAGCGCCTCGGTGCCGGGCGGCGGCGGTTCTTCCTGGGGCGGGAGGGTGGTCAGGGCACTCAACAGCGCCAGCGCGTCTGGTCCTTTGAGGCCAACCACGCCGACCTCAGGAGCTAAGCAAAAGACAGGCTCGCCGGTCGCGAACGACCGCTGGTCGGCTAAGTCGTAGCGTCCCATTAAAGATCCTTGTCGCCGTCGCTCCGGGCCAGTTGGGCGGCCAAATAAGAACCCAACTCATGGCCGAATCCGGCGATGTCCCAGGCCCACAGCAAATCGCCGTTGACGTGGCCATATAGGCGGGTAGCGGCGTTGATCGCGGGCGCAGTGGCCGTGCGTACCATCGCATCGGTGGCGAGTCGGATGCGCGGACCATCAACCTCCCCCAGATAGAGGCTTTGGTAACCAGCCGCGTCCGATATCAGCACTTCAATCTCAAAGGGCGGCTGGGCGCTGGCTTGATTGGGTGTTACGCGCCAGAAGCCAGCCTCTTCCTGCCAGAGGCGCCGCGGCGGCTCTGAGGGCGCCCCAGCACTGGCGGCATCGGCATTCGCACCGTCCGCTAACAGCCAAGTGCGGGCCCGATAAGCCAGGTAAGGTCCGTCAGCGGCGCGGAACTCGACCGTCAAGGCGACGCGGGCTGGCTCAATCGGTCCGTAGCCGATCGTCCCCTCGCCCCGCCAAGCGCCCACCAACCAAGCCAGCGGATAGACCTCCGGCGCCAGATTCCCGTCAAACGTGATCCCCATGCCAAGCGACGCTACCTGGCGCACGTCCGGTTGGCCAAGAATCAACGCATCAAAGCGGCGGCCCAGACCGGGACTGAGGCGACGGCTAGAGGCAGGGTGAATACGGCGGCATCGCTCAAAGACAGGCGGGCGGCCAAGACTGAACGTGACTCTCCTATCAAGCCGAGCCCTCCGGGCGCCACCGCGCAGACGGCGGCCACCGCCGCCCCGGCCCACCACGGGGTCACCACCAAGAACGACACGCCCGCCCCAGCCCCAACGGCCAACAATAAGCCCAAGCCCGCGCCGATTTCGCCCTTCCAGCGCGGCGCCAGTCGGCCCAGACCAATTCCAAGGCAGGCGGCGGCTATGCCCGTGCCCGCTTCGATAGCCAAGTCGACGAAGTGCTCCATCACACCCGCCGTCACCCAAAGACCCATCGCCGCGACCGCCACAACACCGCAGGTCGTCCCCGTTACCGAGCGCACCAGATCCTCGCGCGGCGCTGGCCGGGCCAACTCGCGGAGAAAGACGGCGGGAAAACCAAGGGCGATCGCCACCAGTACAAAAGCGCCCCCTTCTGGCCCAAAAGCGGCCAGGCCAATCGCCACCACACCAGTAAGAAACAACGTCAAGCGCGCGGTGTGGGGCTGCGGCAGGCGGGTCCAAGCGGGCCAGCCAGCGATCAAAGCGACTGTCGCCAAAGACACCGACGCCACGAGCCAACTTCTCGGAGCACCGAGAACCGACCCCAAGGCCAATCCTCCGGCCGGCAAGAAACCAACCAGAGCGGTAACCGCCAAGCGGACCATTCGTTCCACTAAGCTCTCCTCTTAGTTAAATGATGTAAAGCAACCGGCCACAGACAACACTACAAAGGAGCTTCCCCATGGCAGAGATTTTGCTCCTGACTGTGGCGCCCGGAGCGCCCGGCGCCGTCCTTCCAGCCCTTGAATTCCTCCCCCACCGGGTACGGACAATGGGTTTCGACCCCTCGTCGTTGGTTAACTTGCCGAGCGCCGATCTAATCGCCTTGGACGCGCGCCGGGATTTGCAGTCGGCCCGTGCCACCTCCCGCCTGCTTCAGGTGGCGGGCTCCGCCGCCCCGCTGTTGTTGGTCGTCACAGAAGGCGGTTTAACAGCGCTGTCAGCGGAATGGGGGGCGCGCGATTTCATCCTGGCCAGCGCTTCCCCGGGCGAAGTAGAGGCCCGCATCCGTTTGGCCCTGGCCAAACCGGTGATGGTCGGCGCCGACGAACCGGACGAGGCGATTTCCCAAGGCAATCTGGTCATCAACCCCGTCGCTTACACCGCTAAGCTCCACGGTCGCACCCTTGACTTGACTTACAAGGAGTTCGAGCTGCTCCGCTATCTGGCCGCGCATCCCGGACGCGTCTTCACCCGCACGCAGTTATTGCAGGAAGTCTGGGGCTACGACTACTACGGCGGCACCCGCACGGTAGATGTGCATGTCCGGCGTCTGCGCGCCAAGCTCGGCCCGGAGAACGATCAGCTCATCGGCACCGTCCGCAACGTCGGCTACCGTTTCGACGCTCCCAAGGAGCGTCACCGCCCGCGCCCTGAGCCCAACAGCGGCCGTGGCCCTAGTCGGGTTCACAGCGACCACTTAGACGATGCCGTCTCCGCCAGCGACCAAGCCGCCACCGTCACTTCCATCGAAGAAGCTGACTTCGACCAGGTAACAGCCACTCCCAGCCGTTTGGATCTGTGACCGCCCCGGAGATCCCGCGACGTCGCTTCGCGGCGCGGAAGGCCGGGCGGGGCGAGTGCGGACGGCACCGGGGGCGGTCGGCATCGGCCAACAAAACGCGATAATGTGGTCACCGGCCGGGCCGCGCCAGCCCCGGGCTCCAACATTTGCCGCTACGAGCGGCCTTCGCGCCGACTGGCGCTGCGCGGTTCGGCCAACCAAAATCGAGGCGGTCGCCAAGAGCCCGGCGCCGCACGAGCCGGCCATCTGATTTGGCGGACCGTGGCGAACGGTGAGCCGCCGCACTTCTATTTTGCGGAACGAAAAGCTTCTATTTTGCGGAACGCCCATCGATGATGCGGCTGCGGCGGAACGCGCCCTCACACAGTTATGGGCCGCTCGAGAACCGCTGGCTGGACACCGGAACAAGCGACCGTCGCGCATGGCATACCCTTATAGGCGGCCAATTATTGACCTGATGTAGGAGATCTGGTGCGGTTCAGCTTGACACCCAAAGATGAGTCCTTCTTTGACCTGTTGGCAGCCCAGGCGCGCCACCTGGTGGAGGGGGGGGATGTGCTCGAACAGATGATAGGGGCGGACTTCGACGAGCGGGTCGACCTGGCGATGCAGCTCCGCGAGATTGAGCACACGGCGGACGTCTCCGCCCACACCATCATCAAGAAGCTGAACTCAAGCTTCGTGACACCATTCGACCGCGACGACATCTACGACTTGGCTTCCGCCTTGGACGACTGCATGGACTATATGGAGGAAGCGGCCGACCTGATAGTGCTCTACCGGATCGACAAGCTGCCCAAGAAGATCGGCAAACAGATAACCATTCTGCGGCGGGCGGCGGCGCACACCGCCAACGCTATGCCGCGCTTGCGCTCGTTGGACGGCCTGTCCGAATACTGGGTAGAGGTCAACCGGCTGGAAAACCAAGCCGACCGGGCCTACCGGGCGCTGCTGGCCGATCTGTTCCAGTCCGAGACGGACGCCATCCACGTGATGAAGCTGAAAGAGCTGATTGAAGCGCTGGAGCACGCCGCGGACGCCTTCGAGAAGGTCGCCAACACAGTCGAGACGATCGCCCTCAAGGAGTCCTGACCGGCAATGGCACCGGAGATTCTGCTGGCGGTGGCGGTTATGGCGATAGCTGTCGCCTTCGATTTCACTAACGGGTTTCACGATGCCGCCAACGCCATCGCCACCGCCGTCTCAACCCGGGCTTTGCGTCCCCGCGCCGCTTTGACCATGGCGGCGTTGATGAACCTGGTCGGTGCCTTGATGGGCACCGCCGTGGCGGAAACGATCGCCCGCGAGATAGTCAACCTGGATGGCCTTGACCAGCACGAACAGTTGTCAATCGTGCTGGCGGCGCTGCTCGGGGCGATCGCTTGGAACCTGATCACCTGGTGGTTCGGCCTGCCGTCTTCTTCCTCGCACGCCTTGATTGGCGGGTTGGCTGGCGCCGGGGTTGGGGCTATCGCCATCCAGTGGAATGACGTTTCGGTCCAATGGGGCAAGATCGGAGAGAAGGTCTTGATCCCAATGGTGGCTTCACCCGCGATCGGTTTTACCCTCGCTTTCTTTGGAATGGTGGCCGTACTGTGGCTGTTCCGGCGCTCAAACCCGCACAAGACGATGCGCCGTTTCAGGGTGGCGCAGATCGGATCGGCCGCCGCTCTGGCCCTCGGTCACGGCTTGCAGGACGCCCAAAAAACTATGGGCGTGATCTTCATGGCCTCAATGGCGGTTGGCTGGAACCAGCCCGGTGACGGCATCCCGTTCTGGATCAAGGCGCTGGCGGCATCGGCCATTTCGGCTGGCACCTACTCCGGTGGCTGGCGGATCATGCGGACGCTGGGACGCCGAGTTATCCACGTCGATCCGGCCCGTGGCTTCGTGGCTGAGACAACTGGCGCGCTGGTCCTCTACTTAGCCGCGTTCACTCCCATCCACGCCCCTATCTCCACTACTCACACGATCACTTGCGCCATCATGGGGGCTGGCGCCACCCGTTCGCTTTCGGCCGTGCGCTGGGGCATGGCCAAGAACATAGTCATCGCCTGGGTCCTAACAATCCCGGCGGCGGGCCTAACGGCGGCTGTGTTGTTCCTGGGCATCCAAGGGATCGGGAGCCTGCTGTGACGACCGTTGGCGAAGGCCCCGACCCGCATCGGGAGGGCGATGCCGCCCGCGATGCCAAGGCTGCCCAGCGCACGGCTTGGCCGGGGCCACCGGCGGTGCTCCTGGCCGTCCTCGTCACGCTGGTGGCCGCGATCGCGGTGCTGTTGGTGAGCTTGGACGGCTGCGGGCCCAAGCCGGATCCAGACGAATTCGATGTCGGAGCCTACTGCCAGGCGATCGCCGAACCGGAAGTCCAACTCGACGCGAGCAAGATGATCGACGGCGACGAACAGGCCCTGGAAGACGCCAAGTCCGTCTACTTAGGCCTGAAGAAACTGGCCCCACCGGAACTATCGGACGAGTGGACGCTAATCATCCGCGATCTGGAATCAATGCTGGAGGCCGCCCGCGGCTCAACCAAACCGAGCGATGTCGACTACCCGGCTTTCACCGACG
>JAIRNM010000313.1 GCA_031258055.1 Bifidobacteriaceae bacterium | reverse complement strand
GATCGAACAAGCGCTGTCCTCCGGCGACTCTGTTATGGTGCAGGTCACCAAAGACCCGATTGGGCACAAAGGCTCACGGCTGACGGCGCAAATCACGCTGGCCGGGCGTTATCTAGTGTTCGTGCCGGACGGATCGATGACCGGCATCTCCCGCAAACTGCCGGAAAACGAACGCCAACGCTTGAAGAAGCTCCTGAAAGAGATCGTGCCGGAAAACTCGGGCGTGATTGTGCGCACCGCCGCTGAAGGCGCCTCCGACGGAGAACTCAAAGCTGACATTGAGCGCCTCGCCGCCGCCTGGCAGAAGATCCAACAAAAGGCGACCAGCGCCCAGGCTCCGGCCCTGTTGAAAGGCGAACCCGATCTGGCGATCCGGGTGGTGCGGGACATCTTCAACGCTGACTTCTCTTCGCTGACAGTTTCCGGCGCCAGCGCTTGGAAAGAAATCAGCGACTACGTGGAGGAAGTCGCGCCGGAACTCCGTGGCCGGCTCCAACACTGGACCTCGGACCAGGATGTGTTCACGGCCGACCGGATTGACGAACAGCTAGCCAAAGGCATGGACCGCAAAGTCTGGCTGCCGTCGGGCGGTTCGCTGGTGATTGACCGGACTGAGGCGATGACGGTGATCGACGTCAACACCGGCAAGTTCACCGGCACCGGCGGCACCTTGGAAGAGACCGTCACGCGCAACCACTTGGAGGCGGCCGAAGAGATCGTGCGCCAACTCCGTTTGCGCGACATTGGCGGGATCATTGTCATTGACTTCATCGATATGGTCCTCGAATCTAACCGTGACCTGGTGTTGCGCCGTCTGATCGAAGCTCTGGCGCGCGACCGCACCCGCCACCAAGTGGCCGAGGTGACCAGCTTGGGCCTGGTTCAAATGACCCGCAAACGGGTTGGCCAAGGTCTGGTCGAAGCCTTCTCCGAGGTCTGCGAATGCTGCGGCGGGCGCGGTTTCATTGTTCACGCCGACCCGGTCGAACGCTCCGGCAACGGTGGCACTTCCCCCAACGGCAGTTCGGGCGCTGTCGACGGCAACTCCCGGCGTAAGAAGCGGGGTGGCAAGAAGCACCGCAAGAAGGGGGCCGATGCCGTCGGGTCAGGCTCATCTGCCAACGGCTCGAATTCGTCTGGCGCCCACGTCCTAGCCGAGACCCCGCCGGAGGCCAAGGCCACTCTCGCTTCGATCGCCGCTGCCGCCTCCCGCAGCCACGCCGAAGCGGCCCCCAACCAAACCGCACCGGCGGCATCGGCCGACGTCTAAGCCCTCGCAGCCAGGGTAGGATCGGGCGCTAATGAAGCCCATTGATCCACGACTGCTCAAACATGCTCACGCCGCCCGCAACTATATGATCCTGACCGCCCTGCTCGGCTTGATTATGTCTGTGGCAGTGGTCTTCCAAGCAATGGTCGTGGCCAAGTTGGTTGGCACTTTGGCCTCCGGCCAGGCTCTGACAGCGGCTGAATTGCGGGGCGGGCTGGTGGCCGTGGCGGTGATCGTAGCCGCGCGTGTTGGCGTGGCTTGGGCGCAGGAACGGTTCGCCCACCGGGCAGCGACCAACACCATCGCCGAATTGCGCGGCCGGGTGCTGGCGCACACAGTAGCGTTGGGACCCCGCTTCGAAGCCGAAGGCGGGGCGGCCGGCGCCGCCCAACTGGTGACCCGGGGATTGGATGCCCTCGACTCCTACTTCGCCCGCTATCTGCCCCAGTTGGCCATGGTGGTCACAGTCACGCCAATCCTCTTGGTGGTGGCAGGGTTCGTGGACTGGATTTCCGCCCTCATCATGTTCCTCACCATCCCCTTGATCCCTATTTTCATGGTGCTGATCGGACGGTTGACCGAAGCCTATTCAGCCCGGCGGCTCCGTACCATGGCCACCTTGGGCGCCCAAGTCATGGACCTGATCACCGGCTTGCCCACTCTCAAAGCCCTGGGACGGGAGATGGGGCCAGCGGCGCGCGTGCGCCAACTCTCCGAAGCCCACCAGAAGGCGACCTTCGCCACCGTTCGGGTCGCTTTCCTTTCCGGTGCGGCCCTGGAGCTAATCGCCACCCTGTCGGTCGCCTTGGTGGCGGTGTCCGTTGGGCTCAGGCTCCAGTCCGGGAATATGTCACTGGTGCCGGGACTGGCCATCATCATGATCGCGCCTGAGATTTGCCTTCCACTGCGCAACGTGGGGGCGCACTTCCATGCCTCGTCTAATGGGCTGGCCGCCTCAAGCCGGGCCTTCGACCTGCTCGCCATTCCTTTGCCGCCCAGCGGTGATCGGCCCGCGCCCAACTTGGCCCAGGCCACTGTCGTCTTCGAGAATGTCTCGGTTCGGGCCCCCGGCCGCGACTATGAGGCGCCCGCCGGGCTCAGCTTTAGTTTGGAGCCAGGCTCGCTGACAGCCCTGACCGGCCCGAACGGTGCGGGCAAGTCAACCGCCGTGGCGGTCCTGCTCGGCCTGGTCAAACCGGACGCCGGTCGGGTGGTCATCAGACCGGGCGGCTGCGATCAAGACGGAGCCGAACCGGTCGACGTCGCCGCCACTGACAGGCGGGAAATCGACCTGGCCGACATCGACCTGACGACCTGGTGGCGCCAGATCGCTTGGGCACCGCAACGGCCAGCGCTGCTGGTGGGCACAGTGCTTGAGAATCTGCTCGAATCCTACGATGGCAAGGCCGAGTTGACACCCGCGGTCGAGGAAGCGGCCCGCGCCGCCGGTTTCGACCAGGTCGTGGCCGGACTGCCGGACGGCTGGCAAACGATGATTGGCCAGGGAGGGGTTGGGCTGTCAGTTGGTCAACGCCAACGCCTCGCCTTGGCCCGCGCCTTCCTTGGCGGCCAGCCGCTCGTCATTATGGATGAGCCGACCGCCCACCTGGACGCCAGCACCGAAGCGCGAATCCTCGAATCGATCGCGGCCCTGCACCAAGCCGGGCGAACAGTGCTGCTGGTAGCGCACCGGCCCGCCCTCTTGCGCCAAGCGCACCAGGCCGTCCCAGTCCACTCAACCGCCCTGAGCGGGGCGAGCGCATTAGTGCCACCCCGGCGGGGACGCTAGCGCCAGCGCCAACACCCAAGGCGCTGCGCCGGGCTATCGCCCTGACTGGCTTGAAGAAAGGTCAACTGGCGGCGGCGGTTTTCTTCGGGGCGCTCACCCAGGCGGCATCGGTCGCTCTGG
>JAIRNM010000304.1 GCA_031258055.1 Bifidobacteriaceae bacterium | reverse complement strand
GGTTCCCTTCGTCTGGTCTCGATGGGCTCCCGCGACTGACGCCAACGCGGCGTTGGCCGGGCCGACTGATTCTGCTTGGGCCGAGGAGATCACGGCGCTAAGACGGTCCGAACCGATGGATGATCCGTGGCAGCCCCGCTGAAAGCCGTCCTCGACACCAGCGTCTTGGTGGCCCAGGACCTGGCAGTGCCCGCTGGCATGGTGGTCCGAGTCGCTTCGCTGTCCTGGGCTGAGTTGCGATCCGGCCTCAACGTTCCCGGTCTCCCTCCGACTGATCGGATAGCCCGCGAAGCGCGGTTGAACCGCCTGGTGAAGGCTTTCGGCGCGGGCCTGCCCTTCGACGATCAGGCCGCTCAGAGCTTTGGCTTCATCTGCGAGTTGGTGTACGCGGCCGGGTGCCAGGTTCGCGGCCGCGCGGTGGACCTGATGATCGCCGCCGTCGCCCACGCCAACAACGCCGCCGTGATCACCGCGAACCCAGCAGATTTGGTCGGCCTGGAGAGGCTAGTGCGGGTGATCCAGCCCATACCGGCTGACAGCGCTGCTGACCAGAGCGGCGAGCACTGAGTTAGGAAACATTATCCGCCGATGCCGTCCTGGTTACGGCCCTCCCATCGGTGGCGCGGTTAGGGGCCTAGGAGGGCCATATGAAACGCCAGCCGCCGGTTCCGTGGTGGGGGGCTTCGCGGCTATTGGCAGCGGTGCTGGCTAGGGGCCGAGGAGGGCCAGGGGGATGACCGCAATCCCGTCCGGGCGCCTATAGGCTTCGCGCCCAGTTGTCAGCACGGCGGCGTCCGCCACATGGTCCGGGAGTTCGGCGCGCAGCCAGCGCAAATGAGCGACATCGGAATCCGCAGCGGTGGGTGCGAGTTTGACTTCGATTGGCACAATGTTCCCGTCGTCTCGCTGCACCACTAGGTCAATTTCATGGCGTCCACACCGCGGGCGAGGTATCGCATAGATCTAGAGGTATCAGGAAAGTGGCTTGAACTAGTCAGAGTCCGCGTCTTGAACTGGTCAAATCCCGCGCCCTGAACTAGTCAAATCCCGCCGCAGCGGGCGGTGCCATTTCACCATTGCCTTAGGTGAGGCGGCCGTCGGCCAGACGTAGGGCGCGGTCGGCGGCGGCGGCTTCGGCGGGGTCGTGGGTGACCCAGAGGGCGGGAGTGGTGGCGGCGGCTAGGGTGGCGCGGACGGCATCGGCCAATTCCTGGCGGAGAGAGGCGTCCAAAGCCGAGAGAGGTTCGTCTAGAAGCAGCAGTCGTGGCTCTGGCGCCAGCGCCCTGGCCAGGGCGACCCGCTGGGCTTGGCCGCCGGAAAGAGTGGCGACGTCGCGGTTGGCGAAGCCGGCCAGGCCTACAGTTGTGAGCCATTGGTTGGCGCGGCTGGTCCGCTCGGACCGGCCAAGGCCAGCCATCTTCAACCCGTAGGCGACATTCGCTCCGACCGAGAGATGCGGGAACAACTGCCCGTCTTGGAACATCAGACCAAATGCACGCTTGTGGACAGGAACCGCGGCTAAGTCTTGGCCGTCCCAGCTAACCGTGCCACTGGCCAAAGGCTCCAGTCCTGCCACCGCCCGAAGCAGCGTCGACTTGCCGCCGCCGGACGGCCCCAGCAGAGCGACAACTTCGCCCGGTCCTACGGTCAGCGAGACATTATCGACGGCGGCCGTGGCGCCGTACCGCACCGTTACCCGATCCACCTTCAGGCCGGGCTGTCTGGTCTGTTCAGTCATTTCGCAGACCTCCTTTCTGAGCGTTGACCAAGCTGCCTATCGGCCTGGCAGGTTCGACCGCCTGATTCGGCCAAGGCCATGGCGATAACGGTGATAGTGGCCAGCGTGACCGCGCCAGCCAAGGCCAAACCTAAGTTGTCTACGCCGGGGCGGCCCAACAGCTTGTAGATGGCGACTGGCAGGGTAGTGGTGTCCGGCCGGGCCAAGAACGCGGTCGCGCCGAACTCTCCGACCGAGACGGCGAAGGCGTAAGCGGCGGCCACCGCTACTGCCCGGCGCACCATCATCAAGTCGACTGAGGCGAAAACCCGCCAGGGCGCCGCCCCAAGGACGGCGGCGGCCTGGCGCAAGCGCGGGTCAATCGAGCGCAGCACCGGCAGCACTGTCCGCACCACCAGCGGCAGCGCCACCAGTGCTTGCGCCAAAGGGATCAGCCAGAACGAGGTTCTGAGGTTGAGCGGTGGCCGGTTCAAGGTGATCAAGAAACCAAAACCAACCGTCACCGCTGAAACCCCGAGCGGGGCCATCAGCAGCGAATCGAACAGTCCCTGCGCACGCTTGGCCGCCGGGGCGCGGGGACGGCGCGACAACACCACGGCCACAGCCAGCCCCAGGGCAAGCGCTAGGGTGCCAGCCAGAAGCGCTATCAGCACTGAGCGCCCAGCCGCTTGCGCGAGCGAATAAGGCAGTCCGGCCCGGTTTGGATCGCCCAGGGCCAGATAGTTGCCTAAGCCCAGGCCGGTGCCGGTCCGCAGAGAACGGTAGACCAGGTTCGCCAGCGGCAGGCTGATCAGTAGCGCCGCCAAGGCTGTCACCAGCGCCGATGGCCAATCGGTTGGACCGGGCCGGGGGAGCGGTAGCTGCCCCGAGCGGTCCCCGCCGCTTCGTTTCAGAGCCCGTTCGCGTTTACGCCGAGCGGCGGCCCCGAACCATAGAGCTATGGCTACTACTGCCATTTGGACAACCGACAGAACGGCCGCACTACGCAGGTCAAGCAACTGAGCGGTTTGGAGGTAGATCTCAGTTTCGACGGTGGTGTAGCTCGATCCCCCCAGGATCAGGACCGGCGCGAAAGCGGTGGCGCAAAACAAGAACACCAGTGAAGATCCGGCCGCCAATGCCGGGATCAAAGCGGGCAAAGTGACTGTCGCCAGAGCGCGCCAGGGGCCCGCGCCGAGGCAGCGGGCGGCCTGCTCCGAACGCTGGTCAAGGGACGACCAGAATGTCCCTACCACCCTGGCCATCAGCCCCACATTGAAGAAGACCAAGGCCGGCAGTACAGCCCAGAAACCCTCCTCGATGCCCAGGAAGCCGAGCCCGCCGCCGGACCCCAGCAGAGCCCGGAAAGCGAGCCCTACCACAACTGATGGGAGGGCGAACGGCATAGTCAAGAGGGCTCTGAGGAATCCGCGGCCCCGGAAGGAACGGCGGTACAAGAGCGAGGCGATGGGAACGGCGGCGACCGCGCAAATCGCCGTTGCCGCCGCCGCCTGCCCCACTGTCCGCCCGACCAAACGCCAGGTCCGCGGTTTCGCCAAAAGCTCTCCGAAGCCACTCCAATCCCAAGCGCCGTCCGCCGTGAATCCCCTCGCCACCAAGGTCGCCACCGGCCAGACGAAGAACACTGCCCAGAACGCGGCCGGGATGGCCGCCAACGCCGCCAGGCCCAGCCGCCGCACCCACGGTTGCCAGGTTTCCCGTTGCGATAGGGCTGGCCGATGCCGTCGGGCCGGGCTGACAGCACCGGGAAACCGCGCCACTTCGGCGGTTGGTGTGAGACGGGCGCCCGGCATGCCTAGCCTAGGATCTGGTCGTTGAAGTCTTTCAGCCAACGCTCACGGCCTTCGGCGATGGCGCTGGGGCTGAGCGTCCAAGGTTCAGCGGCGAGCGGCGCCCAGCGCTCCCAGTCTTCTGGCAGGGGGGCATCCGGCTTGACTGGATAAACCCACATTTGACTTGGGATATCGGCTTGGACGGC
The DNA here is from genome assembly GCA_031258055.1 of Bifidobacteriaceae bacterium. Classification (GTDB taxonomy): domain Bacteria; phylum Actinomycetota; class Actinomycetes; order Actinomycetales; family WQXJ01; genus JAIRTF01. Next base: position 3,340 of record JAIRNM010000304.1, on the reverse strand, counting down.
GTCGCTGAGCAAGAAATCGACCAGTTTCTGGGCGCCGTCCGGGTTAGCGGCGCCTTTGAGGACCCCGGCGTATTCGACTTGCCTAAAGCAGGTTTTCAGGGCGGCGGCGGTGACCGGTTCGTCAGCGCCGTCCGGGATTTCTGATGGCGGTGAACTGGCGTAGGACACGACCAGCGGGCGTGTGCCAGCCGAGGACGGGCCGGAGAACTCGTCGTAATAGGCCTCGTTCCAACCCGAGGTTATCTTCAGCCCGTTGTCTTTCAACTCGCGCCAGTAGTCGAGGTAGCCGTCTTCGCCTTTGGCGGCAATAGTGGCGAGCAGGAAAGCCAAGCCGGGAGAGGATGTGGCCGGATTCTCAGCCACGAGTTGGTCTTTGTGGGCCGGTTTGACCAGGTCGTCCCAAGTTAAGTCCTTGCCTTCGGGGACGGCCCGCAGGTCGGCGTTCAGGCAGACATCGGAGAAGTCGATGGCGGTTAGCTGGCCCTCCAAACCTTCGGTGTATTCGGATTGCTCAGCGCCCGCTTCGGGGCTGGTGTAGGGAACGAGTATCGCTTCCTCAATCGCCCTGGAAGCGAAGGTGTTGTCTATGCCGAAGACGGCATCGCCCAAAGGTGCGTCTTTGGTGAGGATCAGCTGGTTGACCATGGCACCGGCGTCATCTGAAGGCAGAACCTCAAGTTGGAGACCGGTTTGTTGCTCGAACTGGTCGACGGCGGCACGGGACAGGTTGAAACTGCCGTGTGTGACCAGGCGGACTTTGCCGGGGGCCTGGCTGGAGGGGCCAACTTGTTCCGGTTCGGCGCTTTGGCCGCAGGCGGCCAAGCTCAAGGTAACTGCGGCCGCCAAGGCGATCGAGACGGACTGGCGTCGATGGCGTGTGCCTTGGCTGGGCGGCGCTAGCTGGGCCCGTTGGGCTTGCCGGGCTTGCCGGGCTTGTTGGGCTTGCTGGGCTTGTTGGGCTAGCTGGGCCCGTTGGGCTAACTGGTTGGGCTGATGCATGGTGCCTCCGTATTGGAATTTGGGAGGGGCCGGTCAATGCTTTGGCCGGTGGAGAATCCCGACTTCCTGCGCCGGCATTACCCGGTTCAGGTTCGAGGGTCTGCTCCGGGGCTGGTTGGCCCTAGAACACTCTCAGCCGCTTGGCTTGATCCGGGTTAACGGACCAGCCAGGTTGGCTCCCCTGTCGTTTGCACCTGCCAGATTACCCTTAAACCTATGAAGCTGACCAAGCGCTTGTATGCCACAGTGGCGGCCGTGGCCGCCGGATTCATCGCCGGACATCTGGTGAAACTGGTTTGGCGGGCCGTGAGCGGCCACGATGCCCCCGAAGATGCCGATGATATGAGCCTGTCGACTATCCAAGTAACTGCTTTCGCGGCGGTCGTGGCGGCCGCGACGGCCATCGCCCAGACGCTCGCCAGCCGTAAAGCCCTGACCGCTCTCCACCGGGGAGAAGCCAAAGACCTCGTCGCTGGGCCACCGCTCTGACCTGGCTCAGTTGCCGCGCCTGAACGCCGTCAGGTGTTACCGGGAGGTCCCGGCCGTTGTTAGGTGCGGGCGGCTTGATGGAGGGTCAAGAGTTGGCCGGGGGAGATGCCCATGCCGGGGTTGGCCCGGTCGAAGTCGACCGCCCGGAAGAACTCGGCTAGATGGAGGCGGCCGGAGGCGGCCGCGTCCAAAGGAACCATCAAGCCGCGGCCACCCAGAGCGGGTGAGGCTTGAAACTGCTCTAAGGCCCGGCTCGGGTCGATATCCAAGCCCTTGATCAGGCCGTCCCCTAAGAGGATTGAAAGGGGAATGGGCGCGGAGGGGAGGACCGGCGGCCGGGTCAGCGCGCAGTTCCCGGCCCGGGCCATCACCAGGGCGAAGGTGACCGAGGTCGCACCAGACAGGGCCTCCATCAACGGGTCGACAGCTGCTAGCTTGGCGCCCAGGGAGGGTTCGCCCAACCGGCCCAGGCCAATCAGGCCGGTGATGTGTTCAAGGACGCAGCCGGGCCCGGGCTGGATCACCAAAGTCAGTGAGGCCGGCAATAAGGGCGAACCGGAAATCATGAAAGCCGCGTGCGGCAGACCAGAGGCCAGATCGCGCCGTGTCAACCAAGCGATCTCGGCGGCGTCCCAAGGGCGTAGCGCCGGTTCGGCCTGGCCGAAGGACCATGGCTCCAGGACCGCTCCCGCCGCCGCGCCCAGTACAGCCATCATGAGTTCAATGGTTTCGCCTGGCAGCGGCGCTCCGGCCAGCCCGTGCCCGGCGGCATCGCCAGTTTCGTAATGCCCGGGGGCGCAATCCCCGGCGTCACCGGTGACCTCGTGGCGGGCGGTGACGCAAATCATCAACTGGGCGTAGTCGGAGCGGGCGGGAGTGAGGTAGGCCATCGCCAACGAGGAGATGTCGGTCGGACGGGTCTGGTCGGTGGCCTGGCTGGGCGAACTGATCCGCTTACCGGTCAGGCCGTTGCGGAGGTCGCCAGCAGCACTGCGCACCGCCCAACCGCCGCGGTAGAAGCGCAAGGCCTGCCGGGTCGGTTCGGACAACTCGGTATGCTCGCCGGAAACGATCACCGGATGGAGGCCAGCTAGCCAAGTTTGGCGGAAGAAGGCGGCTTGGGCGGCGCTATACCAGACCGTGCCGGGCGGCGCGTCGCTCTCGGCGGTGCCATCTGGGCGGCGATCCGTCAGCCAATCGGCCAGACCGCGCCGAAGCTCGGCACGGGGTGAAGTGAGCGTTTGCTTGGACATGGCTTCCCTCCCCCGACGAGAAACACTCAACTATTATGCTAACTCGCCCCAGCCGGTTCTAAAGACGGCCACCACCAGGTAAATTGTGGAGCCATGGCAAACCGGCGGCGAATCGCTGAGGATCAGGGGCAAGCCGCGCTCGCGCTTTGGCGGCAGCGGGGTATGGAAGCGGATCGGGCCAGTCAGGCGACGGCCGTTCGTTACACCTTGGAGGAGTTGACGGCGCTCGCGCCCGGCAACGCCGTCGAGGTCCGGGTGCCCCCGTTCGGCGCCACGCAGTGTATTGAGGGGCCGCGCCACACTCGCGGCACGCCGCCCAATGTGGTTGAGATGGCGCCAGATAGCTGGCTCGGCCTGGCCACCGGCCAGCTTTCTTGGGCCGATGCCGTCGCCGCGGGCCGCCTTCAAGCCTCCGGCTCCCGCGCCGACCTCTCCGACTTCCTCCCCCTGCCAGCCGCTTTGACCTAACGCGAAAGTGAACGTAAGCCCAGGTCAAACGGCCACGTTCAACGTTCTGCCCGAACCGCACTTTCCCGAACGGCGGCGCCCGCCGCAGGCGGGCTGGGTGGCTAGCCCCGGCCCGAGACAGCCGAAGCGAT
>JAIRNM010000269.1 GCA_031258055.1 Bifidobacteriaceae bacterium | reverse complement strand
TCCCGCAAAACCCCACCCAACACAGCCATCCACCAGCCAAAACACCCAAACCGCGGCATAGGAAAAACTGCGGGGTAGTCCATGCTAAGACGCATTCGGCTTAGCATGGATAACCCTTCCACGCTGGACCCAAGTATGTGCTCGCTTTGGGCGTCTGCCAAGTCGGAAGCACGAAATCCCCTCCCGTCGCTCGGGCTTTGCGCAGCGTCGAGGCGGCCGATGCCGTTCGGTCAGTGAGCCACCAAGTGCGTCCCTGTGGCTCACGTGAGCCACAGGGACGCACTTGGTGGCTCGCGATTAGCTCGGCCGACATGGAGCAGCGGAGGCGGCTCTCAGAGCAAGGTGGAGACGGACACCCGCTCAGGCGGGCAGGTCTAACTCCGCGACCGTTTCAGCCAGGAGCGGGTCAGCTTTGAGGTTGATCCGCATGGAATAGAAGGAACGCCACACGAATAGAGCGCTGACCAGGAATAATGCGCCCGCTAGCAGGTGGACTAGGACACCCAGGCCGCGATCATTCAGCATTGTGGCGAGTTCTACCGCCAGCAGTCCGAAGAGGGTCGTGAACTTGATAACCGGGTTCAAGGCGACCGAAGAAGTGTCCTTGAAGGGATCGCCGACAGTGTCGCCAATGACAGTCGCGTCATGCAGCGCGGTGCCTTTCTGGTGCAAGTCAACTTCGACGATCTTCTTGGCGTTGTCCCAGGCACCGCCGGCGTTAGCCATGAAAATGGCCTGATACAGGCCGAACAGGGCGATCGAAATCAGATAACCAATGAACAAGTACGGCTCAATGAAAGCGAATGACAAAGTGGCGAAGAAGATCGCCAGGAAGATAGTGAGCATCCCCTGCTGGGCGTATTGAGTACAGATTTCGACCACTCGGCGCGAGTCTTTCTCAGAGGCCGCTTCAGCCGTCCCCAGATTGATGTGGCCCTTGATGTACTCGACCGCCCGGTAAGCGCCAGTCGTGACGGCTTGCGAAGAAGCACCGGTGAACCAATAGATGACCGCGCCGCCCAGAATCAATCCCAGGAGGAATGGTGGGTGGACCAACGACAGGTTTTCAACGCCGCTGGACAGCGAGTCAGTCAAGGCCATGATGATAGAGAAGATCATGGTGGTCGCCCCGACTACGGCGGTGCCGATCAGCACCGGTTTGGCGGTCGCCTTGAAAGTGTTGCCGGCGCCGTCGTTCTCCTCCAGCATCAGTTTCGCTTGGCGCCAAGCCGGGGTGTAGCCAAGGTCTTCAGACACGCCGGGTACTCGTTCGATCTGGGACAGTTCAAAGACCGACTGGGCGTTATCGGTGACCGGTCCGTAGGAGTCGACCGCTATGGTGACTGGCCCCATGCCTAGGAAACCGAAGGCGACCAGTCCGAAGGCGAAGACGGCGGGCGCGGCGGCGGCCAGGACTGAGGCATCAGGCGGTAAGCCGAGCAAGGCCTCCGACAGGCCCAGCCCGGACACCAGGTAGGCGCCTCCCATCAGCGCGACTATGGCCACGCCCAGCCAATAAGCCGAGAAATTACCGGCGATCAGGCCCGAGAGGATATTGAGCGACGGCCCTCCCTCTCGCGAGGAAGTCACCACTTCGCGGGTATGGCGAGCTTTGGTGGATGTGAAGACTTTGACTAGCTCGGGGATCAAGGCGCCCGCCAGCGTGCCGAAAGAGATAATCACTGACAGCTTCCACCACAAGCCGTCTTCCAGTCCGCGCAGCATGAAAGCGGTTGTCAGGAAGGTCAAGGCGATCGAAACGAAAGAGGTGAGCCAGACCAGCGAAGTCAAAGGCGTTTCGAAATCGAAATCCACCTTCTTAGCGAGCAAACGGCGGCAAGCGAATTCGTTCACGAAGTAGCTCAGCACCGATGCGATTAGCATGACCGCCCGGACGGTGAAAATCCAAACCAAGAGAATCGCTTGGACGGCGGCATCGGGCACCCCCAACAGAATGACCGTAACCAAAGCTACGCCGGTGACGCCATAGGTCTCAAAACCGTCGGCCGAGGGCCCCACCGAATCGCCGGCGTTGTCGCCGGTGCAATCCGCGATAGTGCCAGGGTTGCGGGGATCGTCCTCGTCAATCTTGAAGACGATCTTCATTAGGTCGGAGCCGATGTCGGCGATCTTGGTGAAGATTCCGCCCGCTATGCGCAAGGCCGAAGCGCCAAGCGACTCGCCGACGGCAAAGCCAATGAAGCAGGAACCTGCGATGTCACCTGGCAGGAACAGCAATATGACCAGCATCAAGGCGAGTTCCAAGGAGATCAAGACCATGCCGATCGACATGCCTGAACGCATCGGGATGGCATGGATCGGCCACGGCTTGCCGCGCAGCGAGGCATGGGCTGTGCGTGAGTTGGCGAAGGTGTTGACGCGGATGCCGAACCAAGCGACTGAGAACGATCCGGCCATGCCGATTAACGAGAAAGCAATGATGATGGCCACCCGGCCCCAAGCCAAGTCGACGGCGAACTTGTAGTAAATGACAATCACGGCGGCGATGAAAGCCCACAAGATAAGCAGGAATTGGCCTTGTTTGAGCAGGTAGGCCTTGCAGGTCGCAAAGATCAGCTCGGAGACTTGGCGCATCGACGGATGCACCGGCAAGGCCTTCAGCTTGAGGTAGGTCCAGGCACCGAAACCGAGTCCGAGGAAGCAAACCGCTAGGGCTACCAACAGGACAGAGCGTCCCGTCAACCAATCGGCCAAATCGACCGCACTGATATCTGGCAGTTCCAGGTTGGCTTCGCCGCCGTGGGGTTGGTTGGCCGCTCGCGGCTCGGTGAAATACATGTCGACCTCCGAGAGGATTGCGCTTGCGGGGCCGGAGGCCGGGCTGGTGGGAGGGCGTCAACCCTCGCCTGAGCGTCGGCGCCCGAATCCCCAACGGTAGAGCGTAGACGCAGTCAACTTGGCCGGGCCGGTCAATCGTCCCAGGCGGCGGCCGCGGTTTCCGCTTATCCGGGCACCAGTGGCCGATGCCGTCGCCACGACCTGATCCTGCCCCCTCTAGCTGGTCCGCCCAACTGCTGATACGGGACGAACCGAGCGCGCGGCGGAAGCCGCCATCGGCCAAGCTGGAGTGGCGATAGCCGAACGTCTAGGCCACCGCGACTTTGACGAACGAGTCTGGTACTCGGGGGGCCTCGCCACGAGAATCACCCGGGCGCCACGGCCCGATAGGGCCGAGTGCGGCCCGGAAGAGGTCGGGCCGGGAAGGGAACTGCAGTGTCGATGCTGATTGGGGCGCTCGCCCCCATCGTGGTGTCTCTTGGGCTGGGTTTCCTGGCCGGTTGGCGTCATGATTTCAACTCCGACCAGGCCGCCATCCTCAACCGCATGGTGATGAATTACGCCCTGCCGTTGTCGCTTTTCGCTGGCGTGATGGCGGTACCGCGCGCCCGGTTGTTTTCGAATTTGCCGATGCTGGCCTGGATCGCGGGCGCCATGGGCGGCGGTCTGGTCGTGGTCTACTTGATTTCCCGCTACTTGGCCCGGCGCCCGGCCCCGGTGGCGGCTCTTCAAGCCTTGGCGATCAGTTGTCCGGCGGTGCCGTTCGTCGGTTCGAGCGTGCTGCCGGACTTGTTCAAGACCGACGCGGCTTTGGCTATCGCCATCGGCTCGCTGGTCGTCAACTTGGTCCAGGTTCCGTTCGTGATGCTGGTCTTGACGCGCGCGGCCGGCGCCGCACAGCCGGGTGGCGTGCGCGCGGTTCCGGCCAAGGTGGCCAGTGCTGGCGCCAGTTCGGCTAAGGACACTGGAGTTGGCACCGGTGCCCAAGCGAAGGCCGGGGGTGGCGGGTCGGTGGCCGTGGCGACGGCATCGGCCAAGAATCAAACGGTGGCGCCAAGCCCGCTGCGGTCGGTGCTGGCCAACCTGCGCGGGACCGTGGTTCAGCCTGTGGTGTGGGCGCCGTTGGCGGCGTTCGCGCTGGTAGTGCTGGGGGTCAGGCTGCCGACGGCGGCGCATTCGGCGCTGATGCTGTTGGGCGGCGCGACCAGTGGGGTGGCGCTTTTCGCCTCCGGCGCGACTCTG
>JAIRNM010000264.1 GCA_031258055.1 Bifidobacteriaceae bacterium | reverse complement strand
TCCCGCAAAACCCCACCCAACACAGCCATCCACCAGCCAAAACACCCAAACCGCGGCATAGGAAAAACTGCGGGGTAGTCCATGCTAAGCCGAATGCGTCTTAGCATGGATAACCCTTGACAACGCCGTGAGCCCCTGGAGCGTAATAGGCTGGGGCAATGCCGGATCTGATGGGGGCACTGGGCCGACTGGTGCTGGGACGGCCAACCCGGGAGTTCGCCCCTAGGGTCAAACCGAGGCCGTTGCGTATCCGCTACGCGCTGCCAATGCTGGCGCCGGATGCTTTAAGCTCAGTTGCCTACGCGCCCGATGAGATTTTGTTGACGCTGGCCGCGGCCGGATTGGTTGGTATGAGCCTGTCGCCCTGGGTGGGTTTGGCCATCGCGGCGGTGATGGCGGTCGTGATTGCTTCTTACCGGCAAACAATCAAGGAGTACCCCGAAGGCGGGGGAGACTACACCGTCGCCAAGGAGAACCTCGGTCCCCTCGCTGGCGGCTTGGTGGGCGGGGCGGCGATGGTCGACTCGCTCCTGACAGTGGCGGTGTCGGTTTGCTGCGGGGCCCAGTACCTCGCCGCCATCATTCCAGCCGTTGAATCGCATACCCGGGTGGTGGCGATCAGCCTGCTGGCCGTGGTCATGCTGGCGTCGTTGCGGGGCGTAAAGGTCCTTGACAATACCGTGATCTTGGCGGTTTACGGGTTTGTCGCGGCGCTCGGTGTGACCGCCCTAGTGGGGGGGATTGAGGCGTTGGCGGGCTCGCTCGCGCCTAGTCCTTCTGCTGGTCTGGAAGTCATTCCCGATAGCGGCTTTGACAGCGGCGTCACCGGTCTGGCCGGAGCCTTCTTGCTACTGCGAGCGTTCTCGTCCGGCGCGGTGGCGCTAGCCGGCGTCCAAACCATTTCCACCGGGGTGCAGCGGTTCCGCCAGCCGAAGGCCCGCAGTGCTGCTCGCTCGCTCACTTTCCTCGGTATAGCCTGCGGAACGGCACTGGTCGGAACGTTGGTGCTAGCCGACCAGGTGGGCGCGATCTTCGTGGCGAACCCAGCCAAACAGTTGCGCTACGTGGCTGGAAGCGCAGCCGCCCTCGCTGGCGAACCCGGCGAGCCGGTTCCGGCGGACTTTCACCAAGACCCGATCTGGGCGCAGATCGCCCAAACCGTCTTCGCCGCCGCGCCCGCCATCTATGTGGTTGTGATCGCGCTGATCGGACTGTTGCTGATCCTGGCCGCCTCAAGCGCTTTTAGGTGGGTGCCAGCCCTTATGTCAATGCTGGCCCAAGACGAATTCCTGCCCAAACAGTTTTACCGCCGTTCGGACCGGCGGGTCGCCGCGCACGGCACCATCTCGCTGGCAATCGGTTCGGCCGCCCTGATCTGGCTGATGGACGCCTCCGTCACCCGGCTCATTCAGCTTTATATTGTCGGCGTCTTTTTGTCTTTCACCATTTCGCAACTCGGCATGCTCAGGCACTGGAACGCCAAGCTGCCGTTGGTCAAAACCGCCGCCGAACGTCGGCGCGTGATCAGTTCGCGCGCCGTCAACGCTGTTGGTTTAGCCCTGACCGCGGCCGCCTTAGCAGTCGTAATCATCGCGAAGTTCACCCATGGCGCTTGGATTTCGCTCGGATTGGTGGGCGGCGCCTTCTGGATGATGGTTTCGATCCGCCGCCATTACCGCCGCGTCGCCGCTGAGCTGAAACTGCCGACCGGTGATCGCACTGACCTTGGCCTGCCCAGCCGAGTCCATGGGATTGTTCTGGTCAGCGCCATGAACCGGGCCACCGCCAGGGCCTTGGCCTACGCCCGGGCGACCAGGCCCTCATCGCTTGAGGCCTTGAGCGTGGCCGTTGACCTGGCCCGGGTGTGGGAATTGCGGCGCGGCTGGGACCGGGCCAACGTGCCGGTGACGCTACGCATCCTCGATTCGCCCAGCCGCGAGATCACGCGCCCCTTGATTGAACACATCACCGCTCTGCGGCGCCGCGCTCCCCGCGACATGGTTGTGCTCTACATTCCGGAGAAGATTGTCCGCCATTGGTGGGAACGGTGGTTGCATAACCGGTCAGCTACTCGATTGACCGCGCGCCTGCGTCATGTGCCGGGAGTGGTGGTGGCAAGCGTGCCTTGGCAACTCGACCCGGACGAGGATCGGTCCCGACCGAATGGCTGAACCCGCACCCGAGCCGTCGGTGCCGCCTGATTCCGGTGCGCCGCCCGAGCTAGTCAAGCCGCCCGGATCAAGTGGGCCACCCGGGTCGCTGATCGAATTGACGGCTGGGCCTTGGGGCAACGGTGGCATTTCAGTTTGTCGCCAGGGGGACGGTCCCGTGCTTTTCCTGACCGGAGCGCTCCCTGGCGAACGGGTGACAGCCCAAATCACCGCGCGTGCTAAGTCCTATTGGCGTGCCCAGACGGTGAGTGTGTTGGCGCCATCGCCGGATCGGGTCGAGCCGCCCTGGCCGCTCGGTGCCCAAACTGGCGCGGCCGATTGGCTGCATGTGGCCCCGGCCGCCGCCCGCGCCGCCAAAGCCCAGGTTCTGCGTGACCAGCTAAGTCACGGCGCCGGGCTGCGGCCCGATTTCGAGGTCGAGCCGCTGGGCGACGGGTCGCCTCTCGGCTGGCGCACAAAGATTGAACTAGTGGTTGACCAGGCCGGTCGCGCCGGAATGCACCGCTCCACCAGCCACGTCTTCGAGCCGCTCACTGACATGCCGTTGGCTGTCCCCGCGATCAGGGCTCTAGACATCTTCTCGCGCCGTTGGCAGCCTGGCTCGCGCTTGGTGGCGGTGGCGCCGAGCGCCGGAAAAGCCTTTTGTGTGGACGATGCCGCCGCCCAATGCCGCCGTCGCCGCGAGGTGGTTCGCCTGGCCGGGCAGGTCTACCACTACGAGCTAGCCGCTAGCGGTTTCTGGCAGTCCCTTCGGCTGGCTCCGGAAATGCTAGTGACGGCGGTGCTGGAAGCCTTGCGACCTACCTCGGGTCAACGGATTTGGGAGCTGTACGCCGGGGCGGGACTGTTCACCTTGCCGCTGGCGGCGGCGGGCGCGCGTGTCAGCGCCGTCGAAGGGGCTCGACAGGCGGTCAAAGATCTGCGGGGCAATCTCCGGCGGGCTGGCCTCGAACTGGAGGAGATCGAACATGCCAGCGCCGCCAAGGCCTTGCGGTCCGGTTTCGGGCGATCGGGGAGGGACGGCGCCAGGAGCGCTTCGCCGGTGGCGGTACTGCTAGATCCGCCCCGCGCGGGGGCGGGCCGGGCCGTCAGCGAGGCGCTGATCGCGGCCGCTCCTAGGCGCTTGGTCTACCTCAGTTGCGAGCCATCCACCCTGGCCCGCGACTTGGGCTTTTGGACAGCGGCAGGCTACCGGCTGACCGGCTTGCGGGCATTCGACTTGTTCCCTGGCACCCACCACGTCGAAGCCCTAGCCACCCTCACCAGGTGAGGGCCAGGCCCCATTTCGAGACTACGGGTGATCTGACGCCATCGGGCTATGGCGGACGTTACTGTCACTGGCAACACGTCGAGAGCTGCCGAAAGGAGGGCGCGGCTGATGGCCCGAACTCGCCGGCCCGAGAGTGCCAGCGGCGTTTAC
>JAIRNM010000256.1 GCA_031258055.1 Bifidobacteriaceae bacterium | reverse complement strand
TCCCGCAAAACCCCACCCAACACAGCCATCCACCAGCCAAAACACCCAAACCGCGGCATAGGAAAAACTGCGGGGTAGTCCATGCTAAGCCGAATGCGTCTTAGCATGGATAACCCTTGTGGCGGCTTTTTCGCGGCCGCCCTAGACTGAACTGGTCATAAGAGCCGATACTCGCCCCGTCAAGGAGAAGGAATAGTGGCATACGTACAAATCGACCCAACCCGAATCGCCGAGTTGACCGCGCGCGAAGAAGCCCGCCTCAACGACAGAACCCAAGCCTCACGCGACTACTACCGCCGAGCCTCTGAACACCTCAGCGGTGGCGTCGCGAGTTCCTACCAGCTAAGAGACCCCTGGCCGATCTACCTCGAAGGAGGCGAAGGGCCCAAAGTCTGGGACGTCGACGGCAACGAAATGTTCGACTTCCACAACGGCTTCGGCTCAATGGTCCAGGGTCACTCGAACCCAATCATCGGTCAGGCGATCATCGAGCGCTACCCGCATGGCACCCACTTCGCGGCGCCGACTGAAGACGCCATCGCCGTTGCGAACAACTTGGCCAAGCGCTTCGGCATGTCCAAATGGCGTTACGTCAACTCCGGTTCGGAGGCGACTATGGACGCTATCCGGATTGCCCGTGCCTACACCGGCCGCGACACAGTGATGAAGATCTTCGGTTCGTACCATGGCCACCACGACACCGTGATGGTCTCAATCGGCGTTCCCTACGATCAGATCGGCGACCGTGAGAACCTGGCCTCGCTCGCCTACGGCGCTGGCATCCCGCCCGCGACCACCGCGATGACAATCGCCGTGCCCTTCAACGACGCGGGCGCGATGGAACGGCGCATTGAGCGCCTCGAGGCAGAGGGGCGCAAACCAGCCTGCGTCATCATGGAAGCCGCCATGATGAACCTGGGTGTGGTTTTGCCCGAGCCCGGCTACCTGGAGCAGGTCCGGGAGATCACCCGGAAACACGGCATAGTCCTGATCTTCGATGAGGTCAAGACTGGCCTGACCATCGCTGCCGGCGGCGCCACCGAACTGTTCGGAGTGAGCGCTGACTTGATCACCTTGGCCAAGTCGCTGGGTGGCGGCCTGCCGACCGGCGCCATTGGCGGCACCGACGAAGTCATGTCCGTGGTCGAAGACCACTCGGTCTACCAGGTCGGCACCTACAACGGCAATCCGCTGGTCATGGCCACAGCCCGCGCCTCCTTGGAGAAAGTGCTGACGCCGGACGCCTACAACTGGCTGAACCATCTGGCCGATCGGATCGCCACTGGCTGCACCGACGTCATCAAGCGCTACAACCTGCCCGGTTACACCGTTTCGCTCGCCTCGAAGGGCTGCGTCACGTTCTCACCAACCAAGATCGTCGACTACGAAACCTTCTTGGCCAACCAGAACGTGCCGCTGACCGACTTGGCCTGGTTGTTCAACATGAACCGCGGCATCTTCATGACGCCTGGGCGCGAAGAGGAGTGGACACTTTCGGTCGCTCACACCGACGAAGCGATTGACGCCTACATCACCGCTTTCGATGAGATGGCCCACGATCTAACTCAGTGAGACCCTTCAACGGTCGCGGCGGGAGTCGAGAGCGCTCAACCAGGGCGGCGCGTCGTCAGGCGCGCCGCCCTGGTGAGCGATCACCCGTGGCTTAGCCGAGTCGCGGACAAGGCGCAGTTCGCCGCTTTCATGCATCGCTTGCGCCGCCCGCTGTCGAAGCGATTCGAAGGGCGAGGCTTCGGCAGCGGACTGACCGCGGGTACGGTCTGAGTTGCCCTGGTCCCACTCGTTACTTGCCGCGCTTTGAGCCGCCACCGATTCGGAACTCACTGCCCGTTGAATCATGACCGCGGGCAAGTCCGGTCCCGGCTGAGGCGGCGTCTGAGCGCGCGGAATGCGCGAAGCGATTGGTGCTGACCGGTCTCGCCTCGCCGGTACCGCGGGCCCCGCCTCCGGAGATACCGCTGGCTCCGGCAATGCTGCTAGCTCCGGCAATGCCGTCCGCTCTGCCGATGCCGTCCGGTCTGGCGGTTCCGTCGGCTGCGACCCAGGCGCGGGCGCCGGTTTCGACGTGGACTGCGCCTCTGCCACCGGCAACTCACCGGTGGCGTTAGCCGAAACCCGGGCATGTGGTATTAGCAATGCGATCGAAGGTGTCTCGCCCACCTGGCGGGGCCGACGAACCGGCAGTTGGCCGGTCGAACGCCCTTCCATCGCCGGGCCGGTTGGAACGAACGCCACCGGCCTGGCAAGAGTGTCCGGCCGAGTCGTTACCAAACGATCAGTCGGCGGCGCGGATTGGGCGTGCGGGCTGACGTCTTCCCAGGTTGGCACTTGATTGGGCGCCCGAGACGCGGAGGTTTCCCCGGCCGACGCCGGGCCCGGCCGCCAAGGCACCGGTTTGCGCGCGGTTACTTCTGTGCCACCGAGCGTGTCGGTCAAGTCCGCCCGTTTGGCGCCAGCGCGGCGGCGGGGGAAGGGAGCCGCCACATCATTACCCGTTGCCGCCCATGCGGCCGATGCCGAGACGCGAGTGATCGGACCAGTTTGGGCAGCGTCGGTCTTCGGCCAACTAGGGATTTTGGAACCCGGCCCGACGGCATCGGCCCCGCTTGTCGAAGGGACATCGCCACCGGCAGCCACGGGGCGGGGAATGCGATCAGGCGATTCGGGCGACCGATCACCACGGCCGGGAGCCTTGTGCCGCGGATCGACCGCCGCGCGGCCGCCCCGCTGTCGCGCCATCAAGACAATGCCTACCACCAGGCAGAGCACAATGACCAAAGCCGCGAGCAGCGCAATCAGTCCGTGTTCGCCCAACCAAGTGACGGCGTAGCCGAGCTTTGGTATCCGATAGAGATAGACGCCGACAACCTGGCCCACCGGCACGACCGATTCTTCGCGATCAGGGCCGGCACCGCTGCGCGTCACCAAGTGCGGGCTGTCGCCCGCGGTGTCGGTCTCAACGAACCGCCGCGTGACCACCGACGAACCCGCCGCGGTCCGATAGCTGACAATCTGACCAGGCTCAATCGAAGCCGGCTCATCGGTCCCTCTAACGACGATCAAGTCGCCACGGTTGAAAACCGGCGACATCGAATCAATATGTACGGACAGTGCCCGACCGCCCCTGGCCAGGGGCACCGCACCAACTGCGACCGCTAAGGCCAATAAGCCAACCAGTAGGAAAGCAGCCAGAGCAGCGAAAACGCTGCCCCACACCGTCTTGGCCTTGGCACCGGATCGCACAGGTAATCCCCTAAATCTGGCGCCGCTAACGCGGCGCGGGCGAAATGAGATAAGTCAAGGATATGACCTCATGTCCGGTTAGGGACAACGGCTGGTCTGCGTGGCGATGCGCTGATTGTGGCGCCTGTGATAACTGCCGCCAGCCCTTGTGTGAAACCCGGTGTCAGCAGGTCAGTCCGTTCTCCGGGGCAGTGCCGTCCAAGAGATACCCGTCGACCGCCTCTTCGACGCACTCATTCGAGCGCCCGTAGGCTGTATGGCCTTCGCCTTCGTACGTCAACAGAACCCCTGATTCAAGCTGGTCGGCCAGGGCGACGGCGCCATGATACGGGGTGGCTGGATCGCCGGTGGTTCCTATGACCAGGATCGGGTCAGACCCAGAAGCGGTGATCTTGTGTGGCTGACCGGTTTGCGGATAGGGCCAGACGTCACACATCTTCTCGCCATAGGCCCAGAACTCCCCAAGCGTGGGCGAGGCTTCTTTCAGCGCGGCGGCATGGGCTTCGGCCGATTCCAGGTCAGCCGCTCCGCGGTCATCCAAACAATTGATCGCTATGAAAGCTTCCATTTGGTTAGAGGCGTATTCACCGGAAATCCGGTCCAGATAGGCGTCTGACAGCGTCATCAGGGCCGAACCGTCGCCGTCTTGGAGAGCGAGGGTCAGCGCCATCGATTCGACGGTCCAGGTCGCCTCGTCATACATGGCGACGATGATCCCGTTCATTGCCAACGGCAGCGTCAACTCGCGGTCATCGCCGGGCATGCCCGGCAGCGGATTGGCCTCCACCTCCAGCAAGAATTGATGGATTTCGGCTTTAGCCTGTTCGACGGTTCCGTCGAAGGGGCACATTGCTGAACCTATGCAGTCCTCCAAATAAGCTTCGAGGGATTCCTCGAATCCCGCCGCCTGTTCGACTTCATGCTGGTCCGCGCTGACCGACGGGTCTAGGGCGCCGTCCAATACCAGCCGTCCCACCTTGTCTGGGAACAGATCAGCATAGGTGGCGCCGAGCAGAGTTCCATACGAATAGCCAAGCAGGTTGAGTTTCTGGTCTCCGACCGCTTCGCGGATCGCGTCCATGTCCTTGGCGGCCGAAACCGTGTCGACGTAACCAAGCACCGGGCCGGTGTTCTCTTCGCAGGCGGCTGCGAACGGCTCCACCACCGCAAGCGATTGCTCATAACCCTCAGGCGTGCGCGGCCAATCGGCGGCGAAGAACTCGTCAAGCTCAGCCGTCGTCTCGTAGCAGGTCACTGGGGCCGATTCGCCCACCCCGCGCGGGTCGAAGCCAATTATGTCGTAACGCTCTGTGACGCTGGCGCTGATCATGGACGCTAACGAGCCGAGCATCGCCTTGCCTGATCCTCCCGGTCCGCCCGGATTGACCAACAGCGACCCGATCCGGTTGGCTTGGTCGCTGGCCGAAATCCGGGCCATTGCCAACTCGATCTTCTCTCCCCCTGGGTTGTCCCAGTCCATAGGTACCTCGACGGTGGCGCACTCAGCGCCTGCAGCGACCGTACAGCGCTCCCAGGCCAGCGGACCGGCGGGTTCCTCCGATTGAGTTGACGACGGGCCGGAACTCGGAGACTCGGGGGTCTTGGTGGGCGCAGTCGGTTCAGCTTGTCCGTGTCTACGGTCCGCCGCCCACC
>JAIRNM010000228.1 GCA_031258055.1 Bifidobacteriaceae bacterium | reverse complement strand
AGTCCTTGGTGGCGACAAGGCGAACGAACTTGGCGGTGACAGCGGGGAACGTGATCGTCTGCCAGGCGGTCGAGTTCTCGAGTACTCCCTGTTTGATCGTGGACCATGTGCCGTCCTCGCCGGTGGCCGAGACCTGGACTTCGTACTCTTGGATGCGCGGACGAGCATCGTCCTGCCGGGCCAGGTATCTGATCCCCGTGACTTCGGTGGCCTCGGCCAGTTCAAGCCGCAGCCAGATCGGGAACGGTTTGTAGGCGGGTAGAGAGTCCCAGGCCGACTGCCAATAGGTGTTCGTCTTGCCGTCAATCGCATAGGCCGCCAAAGCCGTCCAGCTACCCTGGTTGGCCACCTCCGAGATGGCGGTGACGGTCGTGGCCTCGGGCGCGATCTCGGCGCCAAACGGGGGCAGCACGGTAACCCGGGCCTCGGTTGTGACGTTGTAGACGGAGCACTCTCGGGCCAGAACTGCCTCCGGCTTGATAGTGATAGTGCCCGCAAAGTCGGCTTTCGGAGCGACCAGCCACGTGGTAGTCACCTTCCCACCGGGCCCGACCTCCGCGAATAGGTTGCCGTCGGCCTCTTTGGTCTTCGCAGTCCAACCCTCCGGGAGCGGTAGCCGCACCTCAACGTTAGTGGCGGGGTCGGTTCCCCAGTTCTGGAAGACCGTGGTTACCTCGCTTTGGGTGCCGCCTTGCAGTCCATCGAGGCCGGCGATCTTCAATTCTTCGTTGTAACCGGTCGCCTTCTTGTAGACGCGCACGTAATCGATGTACCACTGCTTCGGCCATATTGAGTTGGGGTGGCCGGATCCGGCTTCGGTGTACAGGTTGATGATCATGCCCATCGGCATGTTCGGCGCGTCGTCCATGGTGAAGAACAGCTCGTTGTCGTAGTAGAACAGCAACTGGTCTGGCGTCCACTCCATGCCATAGGTGTGGTATTCCTTGGTGGGCTGACCCCGCGGTACCTTCTTACCGCCGTTGGTGCCTTCCCATCGGTTGATGTAGTTCGGGTCGCCCCAGCCGTAACCGTTGATTTCCCACGAATCGGGCTCGTTGTACTGAGTCTCAATGAAGTCGATTTCCGAATTCTTCGAAGCGGCGGTCTTGTCATCCGTCCCTACCAGCCAAAAGGCCTGGTGGCCGCCGTTGTATTCGCCTGACACCTCCGGCACGTCGGCTTTCTTCGCCCGCACCTCGAAATACCCGTACTGGGTTGTGTAGCCCTCGAAGTCGTAGCGCGGGTCACCGGCGATCCCGTAGTTGTTCAGGCCACCGCCCTTGAAATCGTGCCAATAGACCTGGTTGTAGGACTGGATAGCAGTGGAGCGAACCTCGTGGTATTCGGAGCCGTGTTTGGTCAGGTCCTGCTCCGACCAACCTTCCTGTGCCGCCGTGATCCACTGCGTCAGGACGCCATCTTCAACCTTTTGGTTCTCCGATACGGTCTTCGCGTAGTCGGACGACCACTGCGGCAGGTAGGCCTTCATCCAGGTGTCGCTGTCAAGCTCGGTCCCAGAGAACTCGTCTTGGAAATCAAGTACATAACCGGGTTTGACGACGGGATTGGCTGGGCCGTCCTCATAGCCAGCCGCCGTGTCGGTGGCCGCCGCGCCAGTCGGCAGACTGGGTGGTTCTGGTTCGGCGATGCCGACCGGCGGGGTTGGCGCCAATCCTTCCAAACGAGCGGTCGGGGCATCGGCCGCTTGATTGCCCTCCTGCGGCGGAACGCCATTAGCGGGTTCTCCCTGGGCGGGGAGTGCCGCTGCCAGTATGACTGATGCCACAGCTAGGCCGATCGCGTAGTGTCTCTTGCTCCTCACGAACTATCCTTCCTTGGTTCATCTGCTTCATCGCGAATCCCCTGGGGCAAGGACTGGGCTTGGCAGGCTATCAGCCTTTGCTGGCGGCCTCCTCATGTAGCATAGCGCCCAAGATAACCCGCGTGTCAGGGCCTTAACATGTGACCTTAATCACATCCTTGGGGGTCGTTTCGACAGCCCCGATTGGCCTGTGCTACGGTGACGCTACCACCTATCAAACGTGGTCTTATATTCAGGTTTGCCCCGCACCTGTCGAACATAAGCAGTACCGACAAGGAGAGCAATGAAGCGGCAAGTCATAGTGGGAATCCTGGCGACCCTGACGCTAACTGGAATGGCGGGCCTGACGGCCTGCGGTGACGGCGGCGAGGGGTCCCAGACCACCGGAACCGGATCTACCGCGGGGCCGAGCACCTCACCTGACCAGGTGAAAGGCAGCGGCACCGTCCATTACATAAACGCTAAACCAGAGATCGCCGACAAATACGAGGAAGTAGCGGCCGACTTCTTAGAGGAGACCGGCATTACGCTGAAGGTCGTCACCGCGGCCAGCGGCACCTACGAACAACAACTCACGGCCGAGATGGGCAAGTCCACCCCGCCCGACTTGTTCCAGATAAACAGCCCTCAGATGGCGGCGCAATGGCAGGATTACACCGCCGACCTGGCCGGAACCTCGCTGTACGGAGCGTTGACCGACAAGACTATGGCTATTACCTCGGGTAACGCCGTGGTTGGCCTGCCCTATGTGGTCGAGGGCTACGGAATCATTTACAACGACGCGATTATGAAGAAGTACTTCGCCCTGGCCGATAAAGCGGTCGATGTGTCCGATGCGTCCGAAATCAAAGACTTCGCCACGCTTCAGGCCGTGGTGGAGGACATGCAGGCCAAGAAGGACGCCCTCGGCATCAAAGGGGTTTTCGCTTCAACTTCGATGAAGGCAGGTGAGGACTGGCGGTGGAATAACCATCTGATCGCGGTCCCGCTGACCTACGAGTGGGAGGCGACGGGCACCGACCTGTCGCAACCGGTCAATTCCTTCGAGTTCACGTACAACAAGGACTTCCAAAACCTGTTCGATCTTTACCTGAACAATTCGACGGTGGCCAAGGGCGCCGCCCTAACCAACCTGGCGGTGGGAGACTCCATGGCTGAATTCGCCCTGGGCCAAGCCGCCATGGCGCAGAACGGCAACTGGGCCTGGTCACAGATCGACTCCACCGATGGCAACGTAGTCCTGTCCGAAGACATCAAATACCTGCCGCTCTACACCGGCCAGCCGGATGACGCGTCGCGGGGGCTGGCCATCGGCACCGACAACTACTACGCCATCAACTCCCAGGTCTCGGCTGAACAGCAGCAGCTAGCGGCTGATTTCATCTGGTGGCTTTTCAACTCCGAGACGGGCAAGAGGCATGTCGTGGAATCGCTCGGCTTCATCGCGCCATTCGAGACCTTCGATGACACCGAAGTGCCCGATGACCCGCTAGCCAAAGAGGTCAAGGCGTGGATGGGCAAAGATGGTGTGACGAACGTGGCTTGGGGCTCCAAGGTCATCCCGAATCAGGCCTGGAAGGACAACTTCACCTCGACTCTGACGAAATACATCTTGGGTGAGGCCACCTGGGACGAAGTCGCTGAGAATTCCGTCGAGGACTGGTCTAAACAGGCCAAGCTCGGCGCGGGCGAGTAGACCCTACTAACCGGATGGCTCTTGGTACCGCGGGCAAACGCTGTCGGACGTCCCAGGAGCCCGTTGTACGGCGGGATCCTGGGACGGTACCTAGAGCCGGAAAGACGGCCCGTCCCGCCGCGCCCGCGGCGGCGCGTCGTCAGACCTCCGAATAACCCTTCTTGAGGAATATCCAATGCGTGTGTCAAAGTTTATTTCGCGTTGGTTCGCGGTCTTTGCGTTACCGACGCTGACGGCTTTCTCCTTGGCCTTTATTGTGCCTTTCGTGCTGGGCTTAGTGCTCAGCTTCTGTAAATTCACCACTGTGCTGAACGCAAAGTTCATCGGCACTGCCAACTACGGCAAAATCTTTACCGCCGACAGTTCTTTCCCACACGCCCTCGGGCTTACCGTCCTATTCGCCTTGGCTAGCGTGGCCAGTGTCAACGGCATCGCCTTCGTGTTGGCGCTGTTGCTGACCAGGGGACTGGCGGGGACGAACGCGCTGCGCACGGTGTTCTTCATGCCCAACTTGATAGGCGGCATCGTGCTGGGTTACATCTGGCAGCAGTTGCTCAACGGTCTGCTGGCCCCCTTCGATAAGACGGTCCAGACATCGGTCGGGGACGGCTTTTGGGGGATGGTCGTGGTGTTTAACTGGCAGATGATCGGCTACATGATGATCATCTACATCGCCGGAATCCAGAACGTCTCCGGGGACGTGCTAGAGGCTGCCTCGATTGATGGCGCGGGCTATTTCACAACGGTTTTCAAGATTCTGCTGCCGAACCTAGTGCCGTCCATCACCATCTGCACTTTCCTGACGTTGTCGCAGTCTTTCAAGATGTTCGACCAAAACTTGTCGCTCACGGCCGGTCAGCCGGGCGGCGCGACTAAGCTGCTGGCGCTGGACATCTATGACACGTTCTACAACATGGGCCCAGCCATGCGCGGCGTGGGCCAAGCGAAGGCGGTCGTATTCTTCGTGTTCGTCGGAGTGGTGGCGTTCTTGCAGCTCAGGGCCACTCGCTCGAAGGAGGTAGAGGGATGATCGAAGCCAAGAGTAAGGCGTTTCGGATCACCGCGAGCCTGGCGCTGAGCGTGCTAGCGCTCCTTTACCTAGTGCCAGTCGCCCTGATACTGATGAACTCGCTGAAGAAGAAGCTGTACTTGACCGCCGACCAGGCGTTCAACCTGCCAGACAGTGACAGCTTCGCTGGCCTAGACAACTACACTGGCGGCATAGCGAAGACCGATTTCTGGTCGGCTGTCGGCTACTCTGTCACCGTTACCGTATTGTCCGTCGGGGTAATTGTGCTCTGTTGCGGCATGACCGCCTGGTATATAGCCCGAGTCAAGTCGAAGTTCACCAGCCTGCTGTATTACATGTTCGTTTTCTCCATGGTGGTTCCCTTCCAGATGGTCATGTTCACCATGGCATCGATCACGAACCGCTTGCACCTCGACAACCCCATAGGCATAGCTGTCATGTATCTGGGGTTCGGAGCGGGATTGTCCGTGTTCGTGTTCGTTGGCTTTATCCGGACCGTGCCCATTTCGCTCGAAGAAGCGGCCATGATGGATGGCGCGAGCGCCTGGCAGGTGTATTTCAGGGTGATCTTCCCAGTGATCAGGCCCACGGCCATCACGGTGGCCATCCTCAATACGATGTGGATCTGGAACGACTACTTGCTGCCGCAACTAACCATCGGGGGCCGCTACAACACGATCCCCGTCGCTGTTCAAGGAATCCTCTCCGGTACCTACGGGGACCGGGACTTGGGGGCAATGATGGCAGTATTGGCGGTCGCCGTGGTGCCAATTATCGCGTTCTACCTGGTGCTCCAGAGGTACATCATCAATGGAGTGGTGGCCGGGGCGGTGAAAGGATGACACCGGCACAGGGGCTGCCAGACGCCCAGTCGGCGGTCGGTGAGTCCCAACCGGGGGCGCCTATCGAACTCAATTCTGGCGAGTTCTCTGTCAAGATCGACCGGCTAACGGGTGCGCTGTGGTCGGTTTCGCGTCCTGGCGAGGGCCCTATGAGCTGGGTGTCGAACCTCAATAACTGCCCCTGGCTGCCCGCCGGGTCGCTCTGGGGACTTGGGTTCATCGACGCGGGCCC
>JAIRNM010000052.1 GCA_031258055.1 Bifidobacteriaceae bacterium | reverse complement strand
GACCGGCGCGGACGCGCCTTTGGACGAGCGGGGAGTGGACGGCATCGACCGTAGCTACAGCCGCGAGGGCACCGACGGCACCGACGGCATTGCTGATACCGACGGGACAGAGCGGAGTGTCGGCGATGAGGCGAACGTATCCGGAGACTTGGCACGGTTGCGAGAGGTGCTGGGCGGGCCGGATTGTGACTGGCTGGTCCAAAGGGTCCGTGCTCGCTTGTCGCGCGGGGTCGCAGGGGACCCGCTGACTGGCCGGATCGTGCTGCGTCAGCCGACCGCTGGTCAAAGGCTGGCGGTCCGCCGACTGCTGGGGCCGAGTCGTGCCGGGCGGGGCGAGGGCCTGTCGGTTGACTTGGCGGCGATTGAGCGAATGCTGCGGAGGGGGCCGTGGCCAGCGGGGTTAGCCTCTGCGGTGCGAGCCCTGACCGGCCCGGTCGAGGTGCGGGCCGAACGTCTCCAAGCGGAGGCCCAGGCCTGGGCGAATGCCGCAGAGGCGTTCGGGCCGGCGATCTCCCGCCACCCTGGCCTGGCGGCTTGGTTCGAGGACTGGGTGGCGAAGGGACGGCTGAAACGCTTGGCTGGTGTAGAGGCGGGAGTCGGCGGCGGAACGGTCCCGAGTGACCTCGACCTGACCGAGTTATCCCGGTGCGGACAGGCGCTATTGGAGCAGGCTGCCCGATGCGTTGCGGCGCTGCCGACCGACGGAGAATTGCGCTCGGTCTTCGCTCGGCGTCTGCTGGGCGACGCGCATGGCCTGGATCCAGGTCGGCCGGTCGCGACCGTGGTTCTGGCCGCAGCTACGGCGTTGACTGGTGCAGCTAGCGGCGCGCCAAGTCAGGGCAGCGGCGGCCGGGCGTCCCTAACGAGTCGGGCGATTTGGGAATCGGTCGGGATTTCGCTGACCGGTTTGGGCTCGACGGTCCTTTGTCTGGGCGTGTCCGGTACCTGCGGCGGCTCGGAGCCGACTGATGCGGATCGCGTGCCAGGATCGCCTAGCTGGGCGGTTAGCTGCCAACTCGAAGCTTCCCGTCGGGCCACTTTGGCGGTGGTGCTGACTTTGGAGCAAGTCTTAACCGGCGCGGTCCGGGCGTTGCCTAAGGACGGCGTAGTGCTGGTCTGCGAGAATCCCTCGGTTGTCGAGGCCGCCGCAGCCGCCCTGCGAGTCTGCCGGGCCGCTAGGGAGGGACCGGCGGACTTGGCGGATCGGAGTACATTTCTGGCCGCGGCTTTGACCGCTGCGCCGGTGGCTGGGGCGAACTCGCCCGCGGCTGGGGCGAGCGCCTCGGCGGTCACAGCGCGGGTTGCGCTGGTTTGCACGTCCGGCGCGGCTAACTCGGCGGTGGTGGCGCTGATCAAGCGGTTGGCCTCGGCGGGCGCGGAGGTCCGTTACCATGGCGACTTTGATTGGGCGGGCCTGCGCATTGCCCAGGCTCTGCGCAATCGCGTCGCCTGGCAGCCTTGGCGCTTTCGCTCCCAGGATTACCGCAAAGCCCTGCGCGCCGAACAAGCGGCTGAAAGGGCGCTGGCGCTGGCCGGACCGACGGCCAGCGCTGATTGGTGTCCCGAACTGACCCAGGAGATGGCGCGAACTGGCCGCGCGGTCGAGGAAGAAGCCGTCATCGGCGAACTGGTGGACGACATAGTCCGCCTTTGGGGCGAAGAGCCAGGAGTTTCGTCCTGACCGCTTGACCTGTGTCGGTGACCTCGTCCCTCGGATTCAGCCCTTCGGAATCAGGCTGGGCCGTAGGGGGCGACAACTACTTCGACGCGTTGGAAGGCTTTGAGGTCTACGTAGCCGGTGGAGGCCATGGCTCTTTTCAGGGCGCCGACAAAGTTGGATGATCCGTCGGCGGTGGCGGAGGGGCCGTAGAGGATCTGTTCCAAGGTTCCGACTGTGCCGACTCGGACTCGTTCACCGCGGGGGAGGCGGGCGTGGTGGGCTTCGGGTCCCCAGTGCCAGCCCCGGCCGGGTGCTTCCTCGGCGCGAGCTAGGGCGGCTCCTAGCATGACGGCATCGGCCCCACAGCCGATCGCTTTGACCACATCGCCGGACCGGCCGACAGCGCCGTCGGCGATCACATGGACGTAACGGCCACCGGATTCGTCCAAGTAGTCCCGGCGGGCGGCGGCTATGTCGGCGATGGCAGTGGCCATAGGGGCGTGGATGCCTAGCGTGGCGCGGGTGGTGTGGGCAGCGCCGCCGCCAAAGCCGACCAGGATGCCGGCCGCGCCGGTGCGCATCAGATGTAGGGCGGCGGTGTAAGTAGCGGCGCCGCCAACGATCACCGGCACGTCCAACTCATAGATGAAACGCTTCAGGTTGAGCGGTTCGGCGTCGGAGGAAACGTGTTCGGCGGACACGGTGGTGCCCCGGATCACCATTAAATCGACGCCCGCGTCCACCACCGTGCGCCAAAGAGCCTGTGTGCGCTGGGGTGATAGCGCCCCGGCAACGGTCACGCCGGCCTGGCGGATCTCCTCCAGGCGCTGAGTGATCAGTTCAGGTCTTACGGGCTCGCGGTAAATCTCCTGGAGACGGGCGGTTGCCCGCTCAGGGGGGAGCGCCGCGATCTCCTCCAGCAAACCGGCCGGGTCGTCGTAGCGGGTCCAGACCCCTTCCAAGTCGAGCACCCCTAAACCACCCAGCTCGCCCAGCCGCACCGCCGTGGTCGGCGACATCACTGAATCCATCGGCGCCGCCACAATCGGCGTGTCAAAGTGGTAGGCATCAATCTGCCAGCCGACCGACGGCTCCTCCGACCCGCGCGTGCGCCGCGACGGTACGACCGCCACGTCGTCTAGGGAATAGGCTTTGCGCCCGTGCTTGCCGCGTCCAATCTCGATCTCGTTGCTCACGGTCCTAAAGCCTAGCCCGGCTGGTGTCTGGGCTTTTGTTTCGTGACCGGTTAGTGTTGCCGATGCCGCCGGGTCATCGCCGCCAATACGGCGCCGGGCCGCCGCGCCCGGCCACCGCTCCGGGCGCCGCGCGGGATTATGGTGTCGGTGGTTAGTGAGAGAGTTGTCACATGAGGAACTTGGTTGGATTCGACACGGAAACGACGGGTGTTCAGGTGGCGGCGGACCGCATTGTCACCGCAGCGCTGGTTAAGCGGATCGCGGGCGCGCCGCCGGAGACTTATACCTGGCTGATTGATCCCGGGGTTGAGATACCGCCCCAGGCGACCGCTGTGCATGGGATTACCACGGAGAAGGCCAGGGCGGAAGGGCGGCGCCCGGCTGAGGCGCTGGAGGAGATCGCCGCTGAGCTTGTTGCCTGCCTGGCTCAGGGATTGGCCGTGCTGGCCTTCAACGCTGCCTATGACTTGCGGATCTTGAAATCAGAGCTGGCCCGTTATGAATTGATGAGCCTAGAAGACAGGCTGGGCGCGCCGGTTGGCCCGGTAATCGATCCGCTGGTGATTGATCGGGGTGTTGACCGTTACCGGCGGGGGAAGCGCAAGCTAGCGGACTTGATGGCGGTTTACGGCGTGCGGGACAGCCTCAACCTGCACGACGCCTTGGAGGATGTGCGCCAATCGATTGCTGTGTTTGACGCGATCGAACAGCGCCACCAGTCGGTCAAGGCCATGGAGTCGGCCGGGCTCCACTCCTGGCAGCAGGCCAAACACCGCGAATGGGCGCGGCATTTCAACGACTACCTGGCTTCGCGCGGCCGCCCGGCAGACGTCGATCCAACCTGGCCCTAATGCCCTGCTTGAGCGGGTGATTCACCGAAATCGATGGCGGCTGGGTCCAACCTGCTCAGCCCTGGCACGCCGTCGAAGTCGTTGTCCGGAGTGATGACCCATTCGAGTCCAAGGGCTAGCGCCGTGGCCGCATGGACGGCATCGCGACCCCTGATCAGGGAGGTCTTTCGGATCAGCTCAAGTGAGTCGCGCAGAATTGAGTTGTCGAACGGGACGGTCTCTATGAATGCCATCAGTTCTTCAGCTTCTGTGACCGAGCGCTGGCGGTCGCCCGTGCGCCGAAGGCGGTGGAACGTGAACTCTTGGATCATTTCCGTCGACGCGAGCAGGCGTATACGGCGTGAGGCACCCATCTCGATCAACCGACGGCAACTTGACCGCAACTCGGACGGGTCGCCTGCCGCCAAAATGGGCACGGCGGAGTCGATCAGGGCGAGGTCTGGCGGTTTCACTTGTCGGCCCAGGGAAGGGTTTCCCATGGAGCGTCTTTTTGGGCCTGCCATTGCTCAACGGTCATTGGCCCCTGCGGCGCTTCATCGGCGCTTGCGATGAAGGCCCTGAACGCATCCATGCGCCGATCGCGGTCGCGTTCGAGACGGTCCGAGACGGCTTCGCGTACTACTGAGCCGACCGAACGGGTTTCTCGTTTGGCGAGGGCGGCCAACTGCTCATATTGAACGGGATCGAAAAGTATCTGCACACGGCGTTCAAGGGTCTGCACATGCACATAGTAACATGCACAAGTCAGTGGCGGTAGTAGTTGGGGGCTTCGACCACCATTTCAATGTCATGTGGGTGGGATTCCTTCAACCCGGCCGGGGTGATGCGGACAAACCGACCGCGGGCTTGCAACTCGGGGATGTTCCGTGCGCCGACATAGAACATTGATTGCTGAAGCCCGCCTACCAGTTGATGGGCGACCGCCGCCAACGGGCCGCGGTAAGGGACTTGGCCTTCTATGCCCTCTGGTACCAGCGCGTCATCGGACTCGACATCGGCTTGGAAGTAGCGGTCCTTGGAGTACGACTTCTTGCCGCGCGAGGCCATCACTCCGAGCGAGCCCATGCCCCGGTAATGCTTGAACTGTTTTCCCTGGATAAAGACCAGTTCGCCGGGCGATTCGTCGCAGCCGCCCAGAAGCGAACCGAGCATGACCGTATCGGCGCCAGCCACCAGGGCCTTGGCGATGTCGCCCGAGTATTGCAGTCCGCCGTCGGCGATCACTGGCACTCCGGCGGGTCGACAGGCCAGCGATGCCTCATAGATCGCTGTGATTTGCGGCACGCCCACGCCCGCCACCACCCGCGTGGTGCAGATCGAACCGGGTCCAATGCCCACCTTGACGCCGTCAACGCCGGCCGCCACCAGCGCCGCCGCGCCTTCGCGGGTGGCCACATTGCCGCCCACAATGTCCACCCCAGCGGCTGCTGGATCGCCTTTGAGCTTCGCCACCATGTCCAGCAAAGCCTGCGTGTGCCCGTGGGCTGTGTCCACGACCAGGAGGTCCGCGCCGGTCTCGATCAGAGCCCAGGCGCGGGTCAGCGCCTCGCCGAAGAAACCGACAGCGGCGCCGACCCGCAGACGGCCATCGGCGTCTTTGGTGGCGTTCGGGTACTGCTCGGTCTTGACGAAGTCCTTGACTGTGATCAGGCCCTGGAGCCGACCGCCCGAGTCGACAATCGGGAGCTTTTCGACCCGGTGCTTGGCGAGCAGGCGGGCCGCCTCCTCACGTGGCACCCCGACGGGTGCGGTCACGAGCGGCATCGGCGTCATGGCGTCGCGGACTTTGAGCGAGCGGTAGTCGGCGCGCGGAATGAACCGCAGATCGCGGTTGGTGATGATGCCCAGCAACACGCGGTCCGCGTTGATCACGGGCAGTCCGGACACCCGGTACTGGCCGCAGAGGTCGTCCAGTTCGGCTAGGGTCACCTCCGGGCCTATCGTCAGTGGGTCGGACACCATGCCGGATTCGGAGCGTTTGACCCGGTCGACCTGGGCGGCCTGTTCTTCGATCGACAAGTTGCGGTGGATGACGCCGATCCCGCCTTGCCGCGCCATTGCTATGGCCATCCGGGATTCTGTCACGGTGTCCATGGCGGAGGACACTAACGGCACAGTTAATTCAATGTTTCTAGATACTCTTGTGCGAGTCTCGACCTCGGAGGGGACAACGTCCGATTGCCGCGGCACCAGCAGCACGTCGTCAAAGGTCAAGCCCACAAAGGCAAACGGATCGGATTCGTCGCGCTCCACGCCGGGGACACCTGTTATATCCACCAGTCCAGCTTAGGGGCATGGGCTGCCTTGCCCGATGCCGCCCGCTGGCGGGGCGCGTCAGTTCCGCTACAAGCGTGCCCGCTCAGGCCGGTTTCAGACTGGCGGGCCAATCCAGGTCGAATGCGCTATGTATCGCAGCGGCCAAGGCGGCTTCTTGGTCGTCAAAGAGGTAGCCGATT
>JAIRNM010000216.1 GCA_031258055.1 Bifidobacteriaceae bacterium | reverse complement strand
TCCATCCTTTGAAGCCAGACCCGGATCGCAATGCCGAACTTGTGCCGTTAAGTCATCTTGCCCAGCGGTGCCGGAAGGAAGTCAGGTGATCGCATGAGTCTTGAATACTCCGCGCAACGCTTGGCCGCTCTGGCCGATGAGCGCATAACCCTGACCGCTGAACAAGCCGCCATAATCGGCTCGCCGCTTGATTCAGGCCTAGTGGTGGCCGGTGCCGGGGCGGGTAAGACTCTGGTCATGGCCCTGCGGGTGGCCTACCTGGTGGCGAACCGCCTAGTGCGGCCGGAGTCAGTCCTGGGATTGACCTTCACCCGCAAAGCGGCCGGCGAATTGAGCGAACGGGTGCGCGATGTACTTGACAAGGTCCGCAGTGAGTTGCCCGCTAAAGCCCGCCGCGAGGACTCCTGGCTGGGGGAAGACGCGCTTTCGCCCGTGGTTTCAACTTACGACGCTTACGCTTCTGATCTTGTGCGCAGCTACGGCTTGCTGGTCGGAGCCGACCCGGACGCGTCTATCTTGTCCCAGGCGCAGCGCTGGCAACTGGCCAGCGAAGTAGTTGAAAGTGCTGCCGACTTCCCAGACGTGGACGTCAGCGCCGGCCGGTTGGTCAAGTTGTTACTGGCTGTCGCTGACCAAACTACTGACAACCAAGTCGCCCCTGACTTGCTGGTGGGATACCTAGATTGGGTGGCGAACGATCTGGGCTCGAAGGCCCCAGCGGTCAATCCAGACACAGGCAGGCTGAAAAAGGCTAAACCGCAAGGAATCACTGAGGTCATCAGAACCCTGCGAACCCGCCAGGCGGCGGCCACCTTGATTGACCGCTACCGCCTCCGCAAGCTGGAATCCGGGGTGATGGATTTTGTCGATCGCGCCGATTGGGCTCGCCGTTTGGCGCGGCTCGAGCCAGTTGCCACGGCCGAGCGCGCCCGTTTCCAAGCGGTCGTACTCGACGAATTCCAGGACACATCGACGTCTCAGATTGATCTGCTCAGCGCCTTGTTCTCGCGAACGCCGGTGATGGCCGTCGGTGACCCAAACCAGTCGATTTACGGTTGGCGCGGGGCTTCAGCGGCCGCGCTAACGGTCTTTGACGCCCGCTTTGGCGAGCGAGCGGCTGCGGTCGCAGCGCCCGAACCCTCCTATCTGACAGTTGCCAGACGGAACGACCTCGCCATTCTCGCCGTCGCCAACACCATTTCTGAGCCTCTGCGCCACGATCTGACAGCGCCGGTCCCGGAACTGAAAGCGCGGTCCGATGCGGGCGAAGGACGGGTTGATTCGGTCTACTGCGCCAGCCGGGCAGAAGAAGTCCAAGCGGTGGTCGCCTACCTGAAAGAGCATTGGGAGCCGTGGTTGGGGGCTCAGGAACCGCGTGAGGCGGCCATCCTGGTGCGGACCAGACGGGAACTGCCTTCGCTGGTGGCGGCACTGCAAGCGGCAGGTTTGGACTACCAGGTGATCGGTCGCGGGGGCTTGTTGCAAGAGCCCGAGGTTCAAGACGTGGTTAGCGCACTCACCGCCAGCCAAGATTTGGGCCGGGGAGATGCTTTCATGCGCCTGGCGGCATCGCCGCGCTTCGCCCTGGGCATAGCTGATCTGGACCGCTTGGCGAGCCTTGTGCATAGCCAGTCGACAGCTTCGTCCGCGGGGGCAACAGAACCGGCTGGTCCTCATCCACATGCGACGGCAACTGAACCGCCCGGCCCCCAGCTTTCCGGCAGCGACGAGCGCCAGTCAGTCTTGGACGTGCTTGAAGACATCGTCATGGAGGCCAGCCCTGATGCCAAACTTGAGCGGCTGGGCGGGATCAGCGCTGTGGGTCTGGCGCGGTTACGGCGGATTGGCCGTATCCTGCGGCGCCTGCGCCGCGCCGCCGCTTATCTCAGCTTGCCTGAATTAGTCCTCGAAGCGGAGAAAGCACTGGGCCTGGATGTGGACCTGATGTCCGGATCGAACCCGGCTGGGCGGGCCCAGATCGATCAACTGGTCGGGCAGGCCCACGACTACAGCCGGGGCCAGGATCAGGTCTCTTTGACTGGTTTTCTTGGCTGGCTGGAGGCTGAAGATGAAGCGGGTGGCGGCCTTGATCTAGCGGACGTACCGACTCCATCCGGGGCGGTCCAGCTATTGACTATCCATGGAGCTAAAGGGCTGGAATGGGACGTTGTCTGCGTCACTGGTCTGGTTGAAGAAGGGTTTCCGAAGGTGTCGATGGTCGGCGAAGAGACCGAACGCGAACCCTCTGCCCTGGGCTGGCTGAGCGATGCGACCACCGGAGGAGCCAGCGGGGGTTTGCCCTGGCCTCTTCGGCGCGACCGACAAGCGCTGCCTCACTTCGAGCACGCCGGTGGCGGCTATGGCGAAGAGCTAGCGGCATTAATCCGTGACTTGCCGGATCGGCCGCCCGCCCCGACCGGTGGGACTGAAGATGTCTTGCAATTGGCTCACAATTTCGGGGATTTCAAGCGCCGCGCTGGTCTTCATCACCTCGCCGAAGAACGCCGACTCGCTTATGTCGCCGTGACACGGGCCAAGAGTCATCTGTTGCTCTCCGGTTCCTGGACCAAACCGGCGGCTAAAGGCAGCAAACCGCCATCGTTGTTCCTAGAGGAACTGGCCGAAGTGGGCCTGGTTGACCGTTCCGGTTGGGCTGACGGGCCGGCGACCGTCGGCACCGAGGCGGGCAGCGACGCTGCGACATGCAACGATACGGCGGCAAGTGGAGATGCCGCAGAAGCCAGGGGTACTGCGGCAGCCTGGGATGGCGCAGAAGGCAGGGATGGCGCAGCGGGCAGAGCTCCAGGGACAGATGAGGATCAAGCGACTCAGCCGACCGGTGAAGGCAGCGGCCAGTTTCCTCTCTGGCCTGCGCCCCATCCAGCGGGTGGGCGTGAGGGCGCCCTGGAGGCTGCTGCTCGCGCTGTCGCCACGGCCCAGGCGCAACTCGGCCCGATCAGCCCAAGTGAGGGAATCGCCCTGTTCGAGTCGATGGGATCTGACCTGGCGGATCGTGCTGCCCTGCTGATCCGCGAGCGTGAGCAGGAACAGGCAGTACGGACAGTGGCTCCGCCCGCGCAGACCTCAGCCACTGCCCTTATAGCGCTGGCCGAACAGGGGCCAGAGGCTGTCCGGGCTTTGCGCCGCCCGGTGCCGGTCGAACCGAGCCGAGGGGCGGCGTTGGGAGAGGAGTTCCACCGCCGTGCCGCATTGGAACTGGCGTCATTAGACGGTTCGTCACCACGCCAAGAGATGCTCGATGCCGACTTGCTGGCTGCTCGCCACATTGACTCAGCGACCGAGGCTCAACTCGAAAGCTTGATGCGAAGGTTCCGCCAGTCTCGCTGGATGAATCTGGCGGATTCATCGGTGACGGTCGAATCGGAGTTGGAGACAGAATTGATTGGGCGGGCGGTAGTTGCCCGCATCGACGCCGTAATCCGCGACCGCCAAGGCCGGTTGACCGTTGTGGACTGGAAGACGGGCCGGTCGAGTCACGGGCATGCTCATCAACTGCACGGGGAACAGGTAAAGCTCTATCAAGCCGTGTTAGCCCAACAGGAGGGCCTACCACCGGACCGAATAGGAGGCTACGTCCACTACGTCATGGAGAACCTGTCGGTTCCGGTGGTCTGCCCGCCGCAGTACCTAGATCAGTTAGTCGCGCGCCTAGCCAGCGCCTCCCATGCTTGACGCCTGTGCCGCCCGTCTCGCCTCGCGGCGCCGTAGCACTGAGCGACACCCACTGCCCACACAAATGTGTTTCGGCTGCCGCCGCGGCCTCTGGCAGAGACAGCGCCACCAAGAGAACGTCCCACCGTGGGGCCAGTCAGGGGAGGTGGTAAGCGGCGACTGGGAATGCCGTAGCGTTTTGAGATGGCCTTAATGCGCCCGCGGTCACGATCACGCCGATCCCCCCACGCTTTCCGGGGCGCTTTGGCTTTAGTCGCCCTGGCCGCTGTGGTGGCGGGGTGCGGGGCAGGTTCGCCAGCGCTGCCTGGCCCGATGGCCACTGAGACGGTCACGGCTCGGGCCGTGCCGACGGCATCGCACATGCCACCGCCTGAGCCGCGGTTGGCGCCAGTCACGTTCTCAGCGGTCGGAGACCTGTGCTTCATGGACAGCGGGCGCAACCCGCTCGGCGACCCGGCGGAGCTACTGGCGCAGGTGAGCGACCACCTGGTGGCCCGCGACATCGCCTTCGGCAACCTTGAGACCGCCCTGTCAAATCGCGGGGCGCCTATCGCCAAGAAATACACGTTTGGTGCTCCGACCAGCGCCGCGGCTTCCCTGGCGGCGGTCGGCTTTGACGTGTTGTCCCTGGCGAACAACCATTTCGGGGATTTTGGGGCGGACGCGTCGGCGGACACCGTCCAGGCGCTGGCCAGCGCTGGCCTGCTTGGAGTTGGCGCCGGTTTGAACCCGGCCGAGCCGTGGGCGCCCAAGCTGCTAGAGGCACCGGGACTGGACGGCTACGCCCCGCCCCGGATCGCGTTCCTCGCGTTCACCGACGTCACCCCGGAAAGCTTCCCCCCGGCCGAGGCGCCCGTGGGCAATGCCTATACCGAGGATTTGGCCGTCATGGTCAATGCCGTCGCCGCCGCACAGGGCCTTGGGGATCACCTGGTGGTCTCAATGCACTGGGGAATTGAGCGGCAATTCGAGCCCAGCGTCTTGCAAGTCGCCCAGGCCCACGCGCTGGTTGACGCTGGGGCGGACGTAGTGCTGGGCCATCATCCGCACGTCATTGAGGGGATCGAGTTCTACAACGGCGCGCTGATTGTCTACTCGATGGGCAACTTTGTGTTCTCGCCCGGCTCGGCCGTGGGGCGGGACACCTATGTCTTGGACTTCACCTTGACACCGGACGGCGTCACTGATGTGGCAGCCTACCCGGCCTACATTTCGGGCGCCCGCCCTCACTTTGCCGAGGGCTCCGAGTTCAAGCGGATCGCTGGCTTGATAGATCGGAAGAGCA
>JAIRNM010000193.1 GCA_031258055.1 Bifidobacteriaceae bacterium | reverse complement strand
CCTGCTCCACGGCCTCCGCTAGGGTTTCAAGGTCGGTGACCACGAGGGCACGGTCCCCTGAAGCGCTCGCGCCATCGACGGCGCTGCCTCGAGCGACAGCCGCTGTACCACTCAGGCGGTCGGTCCCGCCACGACCGTCCGAACCGCCCCTCACGACCGCGCCAACCGACGTTCAAGCGACGACCAAGCGGGCCCCTCGACTGGCCCGCTGTCTGAGAAGAGAACGGCTGGGCGGGCCACCAATTCACCCTCAATCAACTCAAAGACCGCCAATTCTCTAACCCGCCGGCGTCCATCGTTCCCGCGCGCCAAATGCACCACCGCCCCCAAAGCGGCGGCTGCCTGAACTGCCACAGTCCTCGTATCCAGCCCCGCC
The DNA here is from genome assembly GCA_031258055.1 of Bifidobacteriaceae bacterium. GTDB lineage: Bacteria > Actinomycetota > Actinomycetes > Actinomycetales > WQXJ01 > JAIRTF01. Next base: position 4,130 of record JAIRNM010000193.1, on the reverse strand, counting down.
AAAGACCCCAGCGCGGCCAAACGCGCTGGCACATCGCGGCAGGAATTGGCGTGGATAGTGGCAGCCGAACCCTCGTGGCCGGTGTTCAGGGCCGTCAGCACTTCGCGCACCTCGGGGCCGCGGCATTCGCCCAAGACAATCCGGTCGGGCCGCATTCGTAGCGATTCGCGCACCAGGTCCGTCAAGCTGACCAGACCAGCGCCCTCGGCGTTGGCACCGCGGGCTTGGAGCCGCACACAGTGGGGATGCGGCGTCACAATCTCCTCCGCCTCCTCAATCACCACGATTCGTTCCGCTGGCGATGCCAATGACACCAGCGCCGACAACAATGTGGTCTTGCCAGCACCGGTCGCGCCCGAAACCATCAAGTTGACGTGGCCTTCGACCAATGCCCGCAAGACCTTGGCACCGGCTGCGTCGAAGGTGCCGTGCCTTTGGAGATCCTCCAACGTCAAAGCCTGCCGCCTGAACACTCGGAACGAAATCAGCGGGCCCGCTGGCGCCACCGGCGGCACCACCGCGTGCATCCGAATGCCGCCCGGCAAATGAGCGTCTACCATGGGCGATGCGTCATCTAGCCGACGCCCGGCTTGGGCCGCCAACCGTACGGCCAACGAACGCACAGCGCCTTCGTCACCTAAGTGCACCGCGACTCGCCGCAGTCCCTTCACGCCGTCGACCCAAACCGCTTGTGCGCCGTTGACCAGCACATCTGTCACGTCTGAGGCCTCTAGCAGGGCAGTCAGAGCGGCTGGCGCCGCCAGGGCGCTCACCATTCCTCCGCGAACGCCGCCGGGTTGAAAGCGGGTAGTGCCGGTCGGGTGCGCCGCCGCCGGTGGTGGCGCACCCGGCCGCCTTTGGGTAATTGATCCCCCCAAACGCCGCCTGAGCAGGCCGCCTCGGGCCGAGCCTCTGGCAGCATCTGCGCAGCCGCCAACGCCAGTTTGCCCTTCGCCCGCTCGCCTGGCGTCAGCCCGTGCGCCAACCCAGCCACAAGCGTCCGTTCATCCTTGATCTCAAAGACCCTTCCGCCGATGCCGTCCACCACCTCCCGCACATCCAGCCCGCCCCTGACGTTTCGCACGGCCGTGTCGAAATCCATCGCGAAGTCCTCTAATTCCTTGGCCACAGCCGCGAGCGCGGCGGCCCCGGTCGGGTCGGCCCGGGCCACTACGATTCTCCGGTCAGCCCAACTGGCCACCCGCCAGGTCCCGCCCGGCGCCGCCGACCCGGTGTCAAGGATGGTGTGCCCTCCCTCTGTTCCGGCCTCCCAAGCTTCCAAGGTTTGACGCACTTGCCAAGCGGTGTGCCCAAAGTCGGGCGCTTGTCCGCTGAGAAGCTCAATCCCTTGGACAGTGATCGGCCGGAGATCATCCGATCCGCTCGCGTTGAACGTCCAGGAACCCGCGGCGATTGGCGGCTCTAGTCCCAAGAGTGGCCCGATTGGCGCACCGGCCCGGTTCAAACCAGCCAGGCGAACCGGCCCCTGGCCAGTCAATCGCAGGGCCATGGCCACTGCCAGACAACTTGTGCCAGCGCCGCCGTGAGCACCGATCAAGGCCACCCAATGCGAACGGTGTTTAGCCGCGAAAGTGCTCTCTACCAGCCGGGTCAGGTGGTTAGCGAACTCTGGCAGGACCAGGCATTGCCCAATCCCGCTGGCCCCACCAGCGCCCCAAACCATCTCGCCCAGCGCCGCGCGCGCGATCCGACAGTCCGGCCATAGCTGCTCGACCGCTCTGACGACCGGCTCGGCGACGTCATGGCCGCAGATCAGCAGTCGCGGACGAGGGTTGACGGCATCGAGCTGAGATGGTTCTGTCACCGGCTGGACGGCCACTCCGGCTTCCCAAATCGCCGCCGTGGCTGACTCAGCCAAGCCTTGGTCGCCGGTCATCAAGACAACTTGGGGGATCGACACAACCACAGAATGGTCCATCTTGCCCAGGCTGTCGGCGCCGCACGGCGATACCTGTGGACAACACTCGGCCTTCACATCTGCGAGAATCTGGGCGTGACCCTTAAGCCCAACCTTGCCGTCTTGTCTGATCCCCCGCGCCCGCCCGTACCTGGACGACCGGCCGCCTTTTTTGACCTTGACAAGACGATAATCGCCCGCAGTTCAACGGTCGCTTTGACCTCAACGCTGATCGCGGAGGGGATGCTACGGCGGCGCACGGTTTTGCGCTCCTTCTACGCCCAGGCCAGCTACCAGATCGGCGGCGCCGGACAAAGTCAGTCGGACCGCCTGCGCCATCTGCTGGGCTCAATCATTGCCGGCTGGGACGCCAGCCGCTTGGCCCGACTGGCGCGCGAGCACCTAGCGGCGAAGATAGGACCGCAGGTGTTCGACGAAGCGGCTGAACTAATCCAATCCCACCGCGACGCCGGGCGCGACGTCGTAATCGTTTCGGCCTCGAGCCGCGAATTGGTCGAGCCGATCGGCGCGATGCTCGGCGCCGATCATTGCCTCGCCACCCGCATGGAGGTCAAAGATGGCCGCTACACCGGCGGCACAGACTTCTTCAACTACGGTGCCGCCAAAGTCGAAGCGATGACCGCTCTAGCGGAGCGCGAGGGTTACGACCTCGCCGAATCGTTCGGCTACTCCGATTCGATCACCGATTTGCCGATGCTTGAGGCGGTTGGCCACCCGGCAGTGGTGAACCCATCGCGGCCGTTGCGGAAGATCGCCGCCGAGCGGGGCTGGGAAATCATCCACTTCTCCGCCCCGGCTCCAGTTCGGGCTGAGAACCGGCGTTTGGCCATGACCGGTGCTGGCGCCTTCTTCGCGGCCGCCGCCGCTACCGGCCTCATACTGTTCGCTTCGCGGTACCGCAAAAGCCGTTTGAGGATTATCCACAAGAGACGGAAAGTGATTTGATCGCTCCGTCCGAGCGTGGTTGAATGGCTTTATCTGGCCTTTTTTCGGTGGCCGTTTCATCCCATCTTTTTTTGGTGTTTGCGCTTGCCAGAGGCCATATCTCGTGCTAGAAATGGAGTTACAAAGACAACGGGCGAACAGGAACCCACGCACGTATTAACCTACGTTAAGGGCATGTCGACGGGTTCAACCGTTTCGGCAATTGGATTGCGCGATTGATAACTTGTTCGCCCGTTGTCCTTTGTTTTTCCCGCCCCTTGCCATTCCCTATCCCACCCTGCGGCAAGCCAGGGGGTGATGCGGGACGAAGTGGCTGGACACGGTACCCTTCGTAGTGTCGCTCCGACCGCCACAATCGAAGGACTGCGGGGCGAGAGCATGTGAGATGGGGATTCACGATGGCTAACAACAACTTGGGCAGCGCTTGGGCAGACGCTGTCAAACAGGTCGGTGCCCTCTACCGAACCACCGTCCAGGCAGCGAAAGCAGGACTGTCTGAGGATGGGAGGCGCCTGGGAATCGGCTTGGCGTTACTCGCATGTGCGCTGATAGCGCTCCTGGGGCTGCCGCCACTGCTCATCCTCGCCTTCGTTTGGGGTTTGATCGCCCTGGGCATTTGGCCTTGGGCCGCCTACCTGATCGCCGCCGCCCTAGCCCTGGTGATGGCGGCTGGCCTGGCCGTGGCTGGACGCGCCAGCCTGAAGAAGGGCGCGGCATCGTTCGGTCGAATCACGGCCATGATCAAAGAATCCTTCAGCGCCATCAAGGGCGAACCAGTCGACACGGCCCAGCCGGGCCCAACAGCCCCGGCGTCCAACACGGCACCGCGCACAAGCTCAGTCACGGGCCGCCGCGCCGAAAGCCCGGAGGACTAGTTGGCTGGACATCGCCGCCGACCCGCGGTGGCCGACTTCACCGCCGCGCTGATTGACGGGCCTTGGGCGCATCGGTTCGTCGCCGCCCGCGGTCTTCGCTTCCATGCCACCACGACCGGCCCTGACGACGGTCGGTTAGTGGTGCTGCTCCACCCATTGCCATTCCACTGGTGGGCAATGCGCCATCTACTCACCGCGTTGGGCCGCGAGGGATACCGCGTAGCGGCGGTTGACCTTCGAGGATGCGGGGCTTCCGACAAACCGCCGGAGGGCTATAGCCTGCCGATGCTGGCAGCCGATATAGCTGGCGTAATCGCGGCGCTGGGTCGGCGCTCGGCCATAGTGGTCGGGGCTGGCGTGGGTGGACAGGT
>JAIRNM010000048.1 GCA_031258055.1 Bifidobacteriaceae bacterium | reverse complement strand
CGTCCGATCCGCCGCCCGTTTTTCAGGCCGTCGATGCCGCCGGATCATGTGACCTCCCTCAGGCGGCCGTCGCGCATCTCGAAACGCCGCCGCGCCGCCGAAGCGACAACCGGATCATGGGTCACCATCGCGATGGCCAGGCCTGCCCGGTTCAACTCGTCCAACACGCCAAGCACCTCGCTCGACGTGTCCGAGTCAAGGTTTCCGGTCGGTTCGTCCGCCAGTAGCAGTTTCGGGCGGGCAGCCACCGCCCTAGCGACTGCCGCCCGTTGGCGCTCCCCGCCGGACAGAGTGGTCGGATAGAAATGCGCCCGGTGAGTCAAAGACACCTGATCCAACGCCCGCCAGGCGCGGCCCCGCCGCTCACCTCGCGGCACACCGCTGTACGTCATCGACAGCATGACGTTCTCTACGACAGTGCGTTTGGGCAGCAAATGGAACGCCTGGAAAACGAACCCCAGGCTGCGCCCACGCAACTTGGTCCGGTCACGGTCCTTGAGTGGCGCGGTGTCTCGTCCCTCCAGCAAGTATCGACCTACCGTGGGCCGGTCCAACAGCCCAAGCATGTTCAACATGGTTGACTTTCCTGACCCGGATGGACCCATGATCGACACATAGTCGCCGCTACCAATCGACAGGTCGACATCACGCAAAGCCAACACTTCCGGTGGGCCAGGGAAAGACCGTGACACCCCGTCTAACCGCACCAGCGCATCCCCGACTGGCGGGAATTGTTCCGTTACAGCCGGGGACACACCCGGCGCGGACAGGCTCAACTCAGCTCCGAGTCAGCGCTGGGGCTGGCCGCCACGCCGCCGCGCCCTATCACCACCAGGTCACCAGCTTTGAGGGGAACCTCGGATTCTTTGACCTCAACCATCCCCTCCGCCGTCAGCCCGGCGACAATACCTACGGTCCTAGTCGGCTGATCCGCCGCCGGTGCGTCCTTCGCCAGGTTCCCGTCAATAATCTCAACGCGTGCGCTACCGGCCGTGTCGGCTGATACCGCTGCTAACGGCACCACCAGCGAATCCTCCGAAGAAGTACCCACCACCATGGTCGCCAAGACATTTCCAACCATTGACTCCGGGCTGATCGCTCCCAAATCTGTGACCGTGATCTTCACCAGGCACTGGCCAGCCGTCGACCCCTCACCGCTAGGGTCTTGACTCTCGGCCGCCTCCGGGCAGATCTCGGTGATCTTGCCGACGACCTCGGCCGTTTCCACTGTCAAGACCGCTGGGCCGTCTACCTGCAACAGCGCCGCTTCGTCGGCGTTGACGAGGGCGGTCACCTGAATATCAGCACCGGACAACACCACCGCCGCACTCGGCGTCCCAGTGCCCATCGCCGGGTCAACACCCTCCCCACCACCCGCAACGACATCAGTTAAATCCTCGCCGACCTGGACATTGACTTGATCGACACGACGCGGCAAGTCGGCCACGAACACGACATCACCGACGGGCATCTGCGTCCACGCCGCCTTCTCGGCGTCAGCCAACGTTTCCCCGGCCCGGGTCACGGAACGTTCTGCTACAGCCAAGGCCTGGGTGGCGGCATCGACCCCCTGCCCAGCCTGCGTCTTGGCGACCGCGTCCGGCGCCTCCTCAACCAACTTCTTAGCCGCAACCAAATCCCGAGCCGCCTGATCACGGGCGTCCTTCGCGTCCTGAACAGCATCGCGTGCGTCACGCACCACCCGACCTGACTCAGGGTCCTCGCTGCCCGGCGCCGGATAACCGGCGTTGTCATACAGCGCCTTGACAGCGTCGGCGAGCACCGCGTCATAAGTCTTGGATTCTCCGTCCCCCGCGTTCAACCCCAGTCCGGCCAACGCCGCCCGTAACTGGAGCACATCCGGCCCGGACGAGCCCGGCCCCAACGACCGGTAACTCCTGAACGAACCCGGCAAAACAAACACCGGCCGTCCCGACACCTCCAAAATCACGCTCCCCGCAGTGACCTCCGTTCCAACCTCTGGAACCTGACCGGTCACAACCGGCGCGCCCGCGTCCTCCGGCGCCAAAGGGTTGATTTCAACTGGATCAGCGAACGCCACATCGGCCCGCGCTACCACCGCCGAAGTAATCGCCCGCGCCTCCACCTTCGCCGTGACCAGCCCGTCCGGCGGCACCGCGGTCTCTTCTGCGATCGCCTGCGGCGAGCGCACCAACTGCCCAATCCCGAACCCAGCGGCCAGGCAAACCAAGGCCACAATTGTCAACACCCAAACGGCTTTCCCGGACCGCCACCAGCCCTTCCAACGCTGACGGTCCGGTTCCAAGTCGTCAGATAGTCGCGATTCGGTTCGCGCTCCACCGCGAAGTTCATCCTGATTCGCCGCGATCATCTCTCCCCCGATTCGTAAATTCCTTGCGGATGCCTGATGCTAACACCCGGCCGATCAAACCCCAATCATCCCTCAGTAACCGCCGACGTCCACCTCCAGTCTAAGTCCGCCGGTGGGAAGCTATTTCGTCTAAGCCTATGTCGGCGCCCGCAGGCGCCCTGTGACGAAGAACACAGCCCTTGATATGGCCTTTTGGCTTGACTTTGGAGCGGGTCGCGCGCCTATGCTGGATGACAGGAGCGCACGCCACGGCGCTTCTAAACCAACAACTAGTGGTTCCCCCTCCACTGTATCCACAATGAAAGGCGCCCTAAGGAGGGGCTACACACATGAAAACCAAATTGACACGCAGGATCCTGGCGGGCGCGCTGGGCGTTGCACTTATTCCCGCGATCTCATCAATGGCATCAGCCACCGACTCACCGACA
>JAIRNM010000109.1 GCA_031258055.1 Bifidobacteriaceae bacterium | reverse complement strand
ACCAGCGGTTCCCGATGCACGGCCCTGCGGGGTGATCGCTTACCGCAAACGCACCAACCGCCAAGTCCGGGCCGTAGGTTGTTCGCAGACCTCAAGTCTCACCTGTCGGCTCCGCGCCTGATCCCGACGGGTGCGGGTGCTTGACTTCAATCAGTGAGGGGCTCTGGGCCGGTTCTTTGCGTTACGCACGTCTGGTTAGAGGTTTTGGATTATGTCTTGGACTCGGTCTTTGGCGTCTCCGAAGAGCATGGCTGAGTTTTGGTTGAAGAATAACGGGTTTTGGACGCCGGCGTAGCCGGTGGCCATGGATCGTTTGAAGATGATGACTTGGCCGGCTTCCCAAACGTGGAGGACTGGCATACCCGCGATCGGAGACGAAGGGTCGTCTAGGGCGGCGGGGTTGACTGTGTCGTTCGCGCCGATCACTAACACGACGTCTACGTCGGGGAAGTCGTCGTTGATTTCGTCCATTTCGTAAACAATGTCGTAGGGTACTTTCGCTTCGGCTAACAGGACGTTCATGTGGCCGGGTAGGCGTCCGGCGACGGGGTGGATGGCGAACCGGACGTTGATGTTCCGGGCGCGGAGTTTCGCGGTCAGGTCAGCGACGGCGCCTTGGGCTTGAGCGACCGCCATCCCATACCCGGGGGCGATGACGACGTCTTTGGCGTCTTTCAATAGTTCAGCTACTTCGGGGGCGGTGGTTTCGCGGTGTTGCCCGTAGTCTTTGGTTTCGCCAACGACTTGCCCATCCGAGCCGAACCCACCCATGATCACGGAAATGAAAGACCGGTTCATGGCTTTACACATGATGTATGACAGATACGCGCCGCTAGAACCAACCAACGCGCCGGTGATGATCAACAGGTCGTTGTTGAGTGTGAACCCAGCGGCGGCGGCCGCCCACCCGGAATAGGAGTTCAACATGGACACCACGACTGGCATGTCGCCACCACCAATCGCGGCGACCAGATGCAACCCGAGCAGTAAAGCGACCACTGTCATGACTGTCAACAAGACCAGCCCGGTCGCGCCTTCACCGATGTGTTGATCTTCGGGCAGGACCACGAACCAGACAGTTAAGGCGATGAACACAATGATCGCGCCGAGGTTCAAAATGTTGTGGTGGGGGAGCGCGAGCGGCGCGGACTTCATTTTCGCGCTCAGTTTCAGGTAGGCGATGATTGAGCCGGTGAACGTCACCGCACCGATGAACACCCCGATGAACAGCTCTCCGTAATGCAATCCGGCACCGGTTTCGGGTTGGCCTTCAAGATAGGACACCCAACCGACTACCACAGCCGCTAACCCCACAAAGGAGTGGAACAGGGCGATCAGTTCCGGCATGCCGGTCATCTCTACCCTGAGCGCCCGGACCACACCGATGACCGCACCCAACCCCATCGGGACCAGGATCGCCGCGACACCCCAAGCTGGTAACGGCGCGCTGACCTCCACACCATCAGACTTCACCCCTAACTGGGTGGCTAACACTGTGACGATCAGGGCGACACCCATACCAACCGAGCCGAGGATGTTCCCGCGTTTCGATGATTCGTGTTTCGATAACCCAGCCAAAGCGAGAATGAACAGTAGTCCCGCCAAGATGAACGCGCCTTGTTGCAGTGAAATAGACATGACTGGGGTTCCTTTCAGCCTTTCTGGAACATCTTCAACATGCGTTGAGTTACCGTGAATCCGCCAAACACGTTAATCGACGCCAATAAAATACCCGCCAACGACAAGATCAAGATCGCCATGTTCGTGGACCCGTCATGTTGTGACTGGGACAACCCGACCAGTGAACCGACCACAATAATCCCTGAGATCGCGTTCGTGACACTCATCAACGGGGTGTGCAGCGAATGATTCACGTTCCCGATCACGTAATAGCCGACCACGACCGCCAACATGAACACCATGAAATGCCCTAACAACCCTTCCGGCGAGACCCAGAACAACCCCAACAACGCCAACCCGCAGACCCCTAACACCGTCCAGGTCAACCGAGGATCACGTTTCTTCTTCACCACCGGTTCCGCGGCTGGGACCGGCGCGGAAGCGGCAGGCGCGGCTGAGACAGCGACCGGCGGTGGCGGCCACGTCACCTCACCCTCTAAGACAACCGTCATCCCACGCACCACCACATCATCTTGATCCAACACCAAAACCCCATCCTTCTCAGGGGTCACCAGCTTCAAGAAGTTCACGATGTTTTGCGCGTACAACCGGGACGCCTGGGTTGGCATCCGTCCCGCCAAGTCCGTGTAACCAATGATCTTCACACCGTTAGAAGTCACCGTCAGTTCACCAGCCACCGAACCGGCCACATTGCCGCCGCTGCCAGCCGCCATATCCACAATCACCGAACCCGGCTTCATTGACGCGACCATCTCCTCGGTCAACAACCGAGGTGCGGGACGACCGGGAATCAACGCCGTCGTGACTACGATGTCGCAATCCTTCACCTGCTCGGCATACATTCGCGCCGCCGCGGCGGCATAATCTTCAGACGCTTCCTTCGCGTACCCGTCAGTCGACTTTTGCGCCTCAGCCTCTACTGCCACGAACTCGGCGCCCATCGACTCAACCTGTTCAGCCACATCCGCCCTAATATCGGTCGCCCGAACAACCGCCCCCAACGCCCGAGCCGCACCAATCGCCGCTAAACCAGCCACACCCGCACCAGACACGAATACCTTCGCCGGTGGTACTTTCCCAGCCGCCGTCACCTGACCGGTAAAGAACGAACCGAACACGTTAGCGGCCTCAACCACCGCCCTATAGCCAGCGATATTCGCCATCGAGGAGATCACATCCAACGCCTGCGCCCTGGAAATACGCGGCACCGAATCCATCGCCAACACCGTCAACCCCGCCGCCGCTAACGACTCCAACCTATCTGGTGAACGCGGCGCCGCCACCTGACTAATCAACACCGCCCCGCGCCGCAGCAACGACACCTCCACGTCAGACGGCGGATCGATCTTCGTCACGATATCCGCGCCCCACACCTGCTTAGCTGAGCCAATCTCAGCGCCAGCCTCAACATACTGCTCATCCGGGAACGAGGCGGCATCACCCGCCCCCGCCTCAACCACTACGGAGAACCCCAGCTTTATCAACTGCGCCACCGACCCAGGCGAAGCCGAAACCCGTCTCTCGCCTACCGCAGACTCCTTAGGCACACCAATTAGCATCAGGCCACTCCTCCCTGCGATTGCTCGCTTAGCTGCTCGATTTGTCTGATCCGCGCCTCGACTCGGCGAGTCGCGGCCCGTAGTTCTTTCTCCGCGTCCAATCCCAGCGCATCCGCTTCCGCTGCCAGCGCCGCTAAACGCTCCCCCAGGTCAGAAACAGTATCCGATGCAGTCACCAACTCCGAGTCAACCGCTACTCGGCCCGCGCCGATCGGTCCAGAAGCCACCCCAGAAGCTGGTCCGGGCGCGGCCCCAGAAGCCGCCCGTGCGGCAGACTCAGAAGCCGCCCTGCTACCGGCGGCGGCGGCATCGTCCAAGGCGAAGTCAGACAGCCGCAAACCGGCGCGGCGAGCGCGGCCGAAGACCTTCTGGGCGCGGGCGAGCGGCGACTGGGCCACCGGAATGCCGTCCAGAACGGAGCGGCGCGACTTTTCATCCGCTTTGATTTGATCCCAGCGCTTGTAGGACTCCTCGGCGGAAACGCGTTCTGACTGGTCAGAGGCGAAAACGTGGGGATGGCGGCGGACCAGTTTGTCCGCCGCGCCGCTGGCCAGGTCGTCTAAGTCGAAGGGATCATCGGGATGCTCGGCCGCGATCGAGGAATGGAAAACTACCTGGAGCAGCACATCGCCCAACTCTTCGCGCAGGTCTTGGCGGTCGCCATCCTCAATCGCTTCGGCCGCCTCGTAGCTTTCTTCAAGCAGGTACTGGACCAGGGAACCATGGGTTTGCTGGGCGTCCCAGGGGCAGCCGCCGGGTGCGCGGAGCCGCGACATGGTGTCCACCAGGTAGGCGACGCCTTGGCCCGCGGCGCTCACTCGGCCGGGTCCGTCTCTAAGCCCTCCAAGGTTTCCCCACTTTCGGCGGTCAACTCGGCTTCGGTGATCAACCACGGACGTTCAACGGGCACCAGACCTATGTCGCCAAGGGAATCGGCCACTGCGGTGCCGTAACGCGGGTTGACTTTGACCGTGGACAGCACCGCTTCGAGTTCGGCGTCCGTGGTCAAGCCAGCGCTGACCGCTTGATAGAGATAATATTGGCGACCGCCTTTGTAGAGCATCCACGTGAGCGGAGACACTCCTTCGAATGTCTCCGCTGGCAAGCCTTCGTCCTCCAAGATCGCGGCTAGTCCCTCCTCGGTCAACGGTTCGGCGAACGCTGCTACTTCCGGGTATTGGGACTGGGCGAGGATTTCCGCGGCCACGGCATCGGCCAGCATGACCTGAAAGACGAGCTGCGTATCCGCCCGCAGACCGGGTTCAAGCACCGCGAGCAGCGCGTTCAAGCTTTGCGTCTCCTCAATAACCTGGTCTTCCGTGAATACGGTGGGGCCAACCGAAGCGGCGGTATTAGGCTCGTCGCAGGCCACCAGGGACGGCGCCAGGAAGGCGAGTCCCACCGCCAGGAGAAGGCCGCGCCTGGTCAAGTGCTTCAAAGCCACGTTGGTTCCCTTCTTCGGGTGTCGATTCGGCTGGGGCGTTAGGATTCCGCACCCATCTTACGCGGCCCGGCTGGTGCCGACGCCCACCGGGACGCGCGAGGCTAGGTCTTCGATCAGGGCTGACAGCCAGCGCACCAGGTCAACTCCGGCCATCGCCGGGTCCCCCAGGCGGGCACCCTGGCGCGGGATTGGGACCAGCACCGTCCGAGTAGCCGGTTTGATCACGGTGCCCTTGGCGATGCGCTGGAGCCAGAGTTGCTGCGATTCGGCCAGGGCGCAGGGGGCCAGGCGGATGAAGCGCCCCTGGGCGGCGATCTGACCCAGTCCGGCCGCGCGCGCCTGGATTCTCAGTTTCGCTATCTCAAAGAGGGCGTCTACTTCGGTGGGGATGGGGCCATAGCGGTCGCTCAATTCGTCAGCGACAGCCCGCAATTCTTCGCCCGATGCCGCCGACGCCAGTTTCGCGTAAGCCTCCAGCCGCAGCCGGTCGCCGTCCACGTAGCTATCGGGAATGTGGGCGTTGACAGGCAACTCGATCTGGACTTCGGCCGGGGTCTGGTCTGGCTCGCCTTTAGCGGTGGCGACCGCTTCGGCGATCATCCGGAGGTAGAGGTCGAACCCGACACCAGCGATATGGCCGGACTGTTCGCCGCCCAACAGGTTGCCGGCCCCTCTGATCTCTAGATCTTTCAGCGCTACCCGCATCCCTGCTCCCAGCTCCGACTGGGAAGCGATGGTGGACAGGCGGTCATGGGCGGTTTCAGTCAGGGTCTTGCCCGCCTCGTAGAAGAAGTAGGCGTAGGCCCGCTCTTTACCGCGGCCGACCCGCCCGCGTAGTTGATGAAGTTGGGCCAGACCGAATTTGTCGGCGCTGTCCACAATCAGGGTGTTGGCGTTGGCGATATCCAATCCGGTCTCAATGATGGTTGTGCAGACCAGGATGTCGTACTGCTTCTCCCAGAAGTCGACCATGACTTTCTCGAGTTGGCTCTCCCGCATCTGCCCGTGGGCTGTGGCGATCCTGGCTTCGGGGATCAGTTCCGCCAGGCCCGCGGCCACTCGGTTGATTGACTGAACCCGGTTGTGGACGTAGAAGACTTGGCCTTCGCGCAGCAGTTCACGTCTTACCGCAGCCGCGATCTGGCCGGGTGTCCTAGGCCCAACGTAAGTCAAGACCGGATGGCGTTCTTCTGGTGGCGTGGTCAGAGTAGACATTTGCCGAATACCGCTGACCGCCATCTCCATGGTTCTGGGAATGGGCGTGGCTGACATTGACAGGACGTCGACCTCAGGGCGTTGGGCTTTCAGGGTTTCCTTGTGCTCAACGCCGAAACGTTGTTCCTCGTCCACTATGACCAGCCCCAAATCCTTGAACCGGATGTCGCCGGTGATCAGGGAATGCGTGCCGATCACTACGTCAACTTTGCCGCCCGCCAAGTCCTCCTTGGTAGCTTTGGCCTCTTTCGGCTTCTGGAAACGCGACAGCGCTCTGACCTCGACCGGGAACGGTGCGTAACGGTCGGTGAAGGTCTCCATGTGTTGGCGCACCAGCAGTGTGGTGGGCGCTAGCATGGCCACCTGCTTGCCATCCTGAACGGCTTTGAAAGCGGCCCTCACCGCGATCTCGGTCTTGCCGTAACCGACATCGCCGCAGATCAGGCGGTCCATGGGTGGGGTTTGCTCCATGTCGCCCTTGACTTCGTCAATGGTGGTTAGTTGGTCCGGCGTCTCGACGTACGCGAAAGCGTCTTCCAGTTCACGCTGCCAGGGTGTGTCCTTGGAGAAAGCGAATCCTTTGGTCGCCATGCGGGCGGCGTACAGCCGGATCAATTCGTCGGCGATTTCGCTGACCGCCTTACGGGCGCGGGACTTCGTCTTGGCCCATTCCGCTCCGCCCAGTTTGTTCAGGGCCGGGCTCTCCCCGCCCACGTATCGGGTCACTTGATCCAGGGCGTCGGTCGGCACATAGAGCCGGTCGCCTGGTTGACCGCGTTTGGAGGGGGCGTATTCGATCAGCAGATACTCACGGGTGGAGGCGTTCTCGCCCACGCCGATGGTGCGGTTGATCAACTCGACGAACCGTCCCACACCATGCTGCTCATGGACTACAAGGTCGCCCTTTTTCAATTGCAGCGGGTCCACACCGGCTTTGCGCCGTGACGGCATTCGCCGCATATCCCTGGTCGATGCCCCCGACCGGCCCGTCAAGTCCTTCTGGCTGACCACCGCCAGCTTCAGCTGCGGGACTTGGAAGCCAACTCCTAAGGCGGTTGTGACCAGCACAATCCCGGCTTCGACAGTGTTTTCGCTGAGATCGGCGATGAACCGGGCCGGGACTCTTTCAGCCCCCAGGCGTTCCGCCAAACGTTTGGCTGGACCTGCCCCTTCGGTGGACAAAACCACGCGCCAGCCGGTCTTGGTCCAGTCTTTCAATTGCTTGATCGCGGCCGAGACCTGGCCGTGATAGTTGTCGAGTTCGCGCGCGCCGAGCGAAATAACAGCTGGCGCCTCAGCGTCAGGCGAATCGTCGGCGGGCAGGCCGTAGTTGGCGATATTCCACCAGCCGCAGCCGACGCTGGTCGCCTCATCGTGGAGCTGACTGAGCGTCAAGAACGAGCCTTTGGCCAGGTCAACCGGTGAATTAGCGCCCACGGCGGCGGCTTCCCAGGCCGCCTCCAGGAACTCGGCCGCAGTCGAGGCGAGGTCCTCAGCCCGTCGCCGCAGCCTTTCCGGGTCCCAGAAGACCATCAACGCGCCCGGCGGCGCCAGCTTCAGGACCGGCGTGAGGCCGTCGGCTAGCACCGGGATGAGCGATTCCATGCCCTCCGCCGCCATTCCATTGGCGACCCGATCC
>JAIRNM010000050.1 GCA_031258055.1 Bifidobacteriaceae bacterium | reverse complement strand
CACCGATTCGCCCGGCGGTGATCGGGCCAGCCGGGTGCTCGGCTTGGCTGGGGTGATGGGCGGTGCCTCTTCCGAGGTCGGACCAGCTACCCGTGACCTCCTGATTGAAGCGGCCCACTTCGACCCGGTGACGGTCGCCCGCTCGTCTAGGCGCCATCGGCTCGGGTCGGAAGCAGCCAAACGTTTCGAGCGCGGAGCCGACCCGGAACTGCCGCCCAAGGCCGCCCATCGGGTGATCGACTTGCTGATTGAATACGGCGGCGGTGAGGCGGACACCGCCGCGACGGACGCGGGCTCTGTGGCCGCGCCCACCGCGATCAGCTTTGACCCCAGCTATCCGGCACGCTTGGTCGGTGTTGATTATTCGGTCGCGCGGGTGCGCGAGATCATTGAGGCGATCGGCTGCGAGGTGTCAGACGGCGCGACGAACAATCAGTCGGCTGCGGAGTCGGCCATTCGGCCCAGCGATTGGCTGGTGACGCCGCCGAGTTGGCGTCCTGACCTGACCCGCGCAGTCGATCTAGTCGAAGAAGCCAGCCGAATCGACGGTTATTCCAAGATCCCATCGGTGCTGCCGGCCGCTCCAGCCGGGTTGGGCTTGACCAAAGGCCAGCGTTTGCGCCGCTCGGTCGCCCGCGCTTTAGCTGATTATGGGCTAGTTGAGGTTCTCAGCTACCCGTTCGTTGGGGAGGAGACCTTTGACGCCCTCGGCTATGAGGCGGCTGATCGGCGCCGCCGCGCTGTACGGCTGGCCAATCCGCTGGATACGGCCGCCCCGCTGCTGCGGACCGAGGTTCTGCAGACCCTGCTGTCCGTTGCCCGGCGCAACAGCGCCCGCGGCCTGACCGATGCCGGGCTGTTCGAGTTGGGCTTGGTGACGGAGGCCCTGGACCCGCCTCGGCGGGCGCCGATCGCCCAGGTGGACGCCCGCCCGTCGAAGGAGGAGTTGGCTGCCATTGAGGCGGCCGTGCCTCCCCAGCCCCGCCATTGCGCCGGAGTGTTGACCGGTTTCAGGGTCCGGCCAGGGGTTTGGGGTCCGGGCCGCGAAGCCGATTGGGCCGATGCCGTCGAAGCGGTCCGAGTCGCCGCACGCGCGGTTTTGGTTGACTTGACCGCCGCGTCCGATCACCGCGCGCCTTTCCATCCTGGCCGCTGTGCCCGGCTCGACGCGGGCCAGATCACGGTCGGCTACGCCGGGCAACTTCACCCGGCGGTGGCGCACGCCTTCGGGTTGCCTGAAGCGGCGGTCGCCTTCGAGTTCGACCTGGACCGTCTGGTTGAATTGGCGCCGGACATAGTCCCAGCCGAACCCGTTTCGCCCCAACCGCTGGCCAAAGAAGACTTGGCCTTTGTGGTGGCGCGCTCGCTGCCCGCCGCAGACTTGGTTGAGGCTGTCCGCCAGGGCGCCGGGAGCCTAGTCGAAGACGCCTTTGTCTTCGATGTCTATGAGGGCGAGGCGATCCCAGCGGACAAGAAGTCGATCGCTATCGCTTTGCGTCTGCGCGCCCCGGATCACACCTTGACGCCGAATGAGATCGCGGCGGCTAGAGCGGGCGCGATTCGGCAGGCCGCGCGTAGTTGCGGGGCGGAGCTGCGGACCTGACATGGCTCGCTCCCGGCGCCACGGGGGCGCGGCGGTGGCCGCGCCCGCCCCGCTGACTTTCGCGCGGATCGATGACGAGAGTTCCGTCTTCCGCTGGTATATGTCGCGCCACGGTGACACTGTGCTGGCCAACTGGCCCGGTCTGCTCGCGCGCCTGACGCAAGGACCGGCCGCTGTCGCCGTGATCTTCCAAGCTGATCGCGCGGTCGGAATGCTGGCTTGGCGAGCGGGTACCGGCGGTGTCGCTGAACTGCTGGCGGAACACGGCATCGGCGGCAGGCACACCGACCCGGGGCGGATCGTGGCCTTTGTTTACGGACCAGATGGTCCGCTGCGGGCCGCCCAGGTGAATGAGATATGGACCCTAGCGGACACGAAAGCCCAGGTCAAGCGCCTGAAACAGGCGGGTTACAGTCTCACTAAGCCGATTCTGGGCCTATTCGGGCGCCGCGACGGCCCGCTCCGGTTGGAGCGTCAAGTCGCCGCCCCAATGAGCCACGGGGACGTACTTGGTGGCTCACAGCAGGAGTGAGCCACCAAGTACGTCCCCGTGGCCCACTTAGGAGAAGTAGAGGATGATCTTGCCTTGGCTGGCGCGGCCCTCGAGGGTTTCGTGGGCAGCGGCGGCTTGGTCCAGGGCGAAACGATGGCCGATCGCTACTTTTAGCGCGCCCGAGGCGGCGGCGGCGAAGACGCGGGCCGCCCGTTCCCTCAGTTCAACTGGGGTAGCGATGTAGTCGCCCAGCTTCGGCCGGGTCAGATAGAGGGAGCCGTGGGCGTTGAGTTCCTGCGGGTCGAATGGGGGCACCTGGCCGGAGGCGCCGCCATAGAGGACCAACATGCCTCTGCCTTTGAGGCTGGCCAGGGAGGCTTCGAAGGTGTCCCGGCCAATCCCGTCGTAAACCACGCTGGCGCCCTGATCGTCGGTTCTTTCGCGCACCCAGCGGGGCAAGGCGGTGGTCAGATCAGCCAGCGTGGACAGGGCGATGATGTCTTCGAGTGGCACGCCCCATTCGGACACGGCGGCCTTTTTCGCGGCTGTGCCCACTGTCGCTAGGCCGCGGGCGCCAGCGGCCAGCGCCATTTGGACGGCGAGTTGGCCAACTCCGCCGGCCGCAGCGTAGATCAGGGCAATGTCGCCTTTGGCCAGCCGGTAAGTCGACCGCGTCAGATAATCTGCGGTCATGCCTTGAAGGGGCAGGGCGGCAGCCAGATCAAGTGTCAGGCCGGGCGGCACCGGGATGAGTCGGTCGGCTTCGACTATGACGTAGTCGGCATACGAACCTGTAACCGAATCAGCCCAGGCCACTTCAGCGCCGGGCGAGAAGTCCGCGACGCCGGTGCCGATCGACTCGACGGTGCCAGCCCCTTCCGACCCGGGCACATGCGGAAAAGCCACCTTGTAGACGCCCGACCGGCGGTAGGTGTCGATGAAATTGATTCCAGCCGCGGCCACTTTGACTAAGACTTGGCCAGGACCGGGCGCCGGGATGTCAGTTTCAGTTAGGCCCAGGCCACTCGGACCGCTGGGGCGTCTCACTGTTATAGCTCGCATCTTCCCAGACTAACGGGCTCAATGCCGAGCCGCAGCGCCCACCTGGCTTTGACCCAGTTCCTCCTCGACCCGCCCGCCGACCTGGCCTGAAGCCCTCCGTCGGCGCGCACGCGCGGCTGGTCGGCTGGACGGCATCGGCAAACCGGTCCAGTTGCGGGACGGGACAGATCTCAGAATGTGGACGGCAAGTCGGCGCTAAGTGAACTGAAGGTAAAGTCCCTTGTGATTGCGCCGACTTTCGGGTATGAGTCGGCACTCGACGCGAAAAGGGAAGTGTGATGGCTACAAACGCGGCCACCCACCATACGGGGCAGAGCAAGGTTCCGGACCGCCAGCAGTGGTCTGGCCAATTCGGGTTTATCATCTCCGCGATCGGATCAGCGATCGGCTTGGGGAACATCTGGCGTTTTCCGGGAACCGCCTATGAGAACGGCGGCGGAGCTTTCATGATCCCCTATCTGGTGGCGCTGTTGACGGCGGGGATTCCGATCCTGTTCTTGGACTACGCCTTGGGGCACCGCTTTAGGGGCAGTCCGCCGCTGGCGTTTAGGCGCCTAGGCGGCAAACTGGGGCGCTGGGCCGAGTCGATTGGCTGGTTCCAGGTCATGATCTGCTTCTTTATCGCTGTTTACTACGCCGCGATCCTGGCTTGGGCGGCTTCCTACTTCATCTTCTCCTTCACCCAGAAGTGGGGCGATGACACCGCTGGCTTCCTGATTGGCGAATACCTCCAGACCGATGGTGTGACCGGTGGTTTCCTCTCTCCGGTGACGGCTGTTCTGGTACCGCTGGCCCTGATCTGGGTGGTCGCGATTATCGTCATGGCGCTGGGTGTCAAGAAGGGAGTCGAAGCGGCCAACACCATTGCCATTCCGGTGCTGGTGATCGCTTTCGGTGTGTTAGTGGTCCGGTCGCTCTTCCTACCGGGCGCCGCTGACGGTCTGAACGCGCTGTTCACGCCCAATTTCGAAGCGCTCACCGACGCGTCGGTCTGGGTGGCGGCTTACGCCCAGATCTTCTTCTCACTGTCGATTGCCTTCGGCATCATGCTGACCTATTCTTCCTATCGAAAACGCCGCTCCAACTTGACCAGCCCCGGCCTAGTGGTCGCCTTCGCTAACTCTTCGTTTGAGATCATGGCTGGAATCGGCGTGTTTTCGATCCTTGGTTTCATGGCCCACGAGCAGGGCCGGACCATGCAGGAACTAACCGAAGAGGGCGGCATCAAAGGCATTGGCCTGTCTTTCATCACCTTCCCCAAGGTGATTTCAGAAATGCCCGGCTCGGCCCTCATCGGAGCGCTCTTCTTTGGCTCGTTGCTGTTGGCCGGGTTCACCTCGCTGATCTCAATCCTCCAGGTCATATCGGGTGGCCTGCAGGACAAGTTCGATCTGTCTGAGCGCAAGGCGGCGCTAGTCATGGGCCTGCCAGTGGCAGTGGTTTCGCTAGTCGTGTTCGGCACCAAGGCCGGTATGCCGAACCTTGATGTGGTCGACAAATTCACCAATGAGATCGGCATTGTGCTCAGCGCGATTGTCATGATGGTGGTAACCATGTGGGTATTCCGTAAGGGCGGCGAGTTCGCCTATCACCTGTCGGCGCTGTCAACTTTCAAGGTCGGGCGGATCTGGCGCTTCTTTGTCTCGGTTGTTTCACCAGTGGTGCTCGGCTACATCTTGGTGGTGACCGTGTCGAGCCTGGTTACAAAGGGCTACGAGCCCTATAGCGGGACGCTGCTGAACGTAGCCGGTTGGGGGTCGCTGGTGGTCTCCGCCGTGGCCGCCTTGATCTTCACCTTCGGGGTGCGCTGGAAGAGGGACCCGCTCGCTTTTGAGCCTTATCCCAGCTATCCGCCCGCCCCGGCGCCACGTCCAGCGCTGGCCCAGAAAGGAACGAACTGACATGACCGCTACCGCTGTCGCCATGATGGTTGTCGCCCTGCTCGTGGTACCAGGCGGCTTGATCGCCTCGACCGCCTATCTGATCGCGCGCCCGGAACTACCGGCCTACCCCGCTGAATGAATCAGCGGAACGCCCGTGCCGTCCACCTGCCGTTCCGCCGATGCCGTCCACCTGCCTCCACGGCATCGTCCCAGGTCAGCGCGTTACAGCCGTCTGGCGGCAGGTTCCGAAACGGAACGCCCGTGCCTGGCACCAGCCGTTCCGCCGATGCCGTCCACCTGCCTCCACGGCATCGTCCCAGGTCATCGCACTGGTCGGCTCAGTAGCCGGCCTCGTGGTAGCGCTGGACCACCGAGTCCGGGACGCGCCCGCGGCGCGAGAGGGCAATCCCGTTGGAAGCCGCCCAAGCCCTGACTGCGGCCGGGTCGAAACCGGCGGCGGTGCGCCGGGTGGCGCCGGGACGGCGTGCGGACGACCGCTGGGCAGCTTTTACATAGGGTTCGAGGAACTCGCGCAATTCAGCGGCGTGAGCCTCGGATAGGTCGAGTGTGTAGTTGACTCCATCCAGTCCAAACTCGACGGTGGTGGCGGCGGGGAGCTGATCAAGGTCGTCAAGAAACTCGACAACAACGCGTTTTGCCATGGTAATCAGCAGTCCTAACTATCAAAGAAATACTCAGCCCAGGTATCTTCAGCCCTGGGCTCTGTCAATTCTAAACCGAGGCGATCAATCCCATGATCTGCCCAAGCAGAATCTTAGCCACCATAGCGCCCGGATAGACCAATGCGTAGCCTAGCGCGACGCGTGAATCGGCATTCGTCTTAGCGTTCGCGAAGGCGAGAACGGCGGGCTGGGTTTGGACCCCAGCCAGCATTCCGGACAGCCGCGTACCGCCAACCTTGAAGAACCGCCGCATTATGATGTACATCCCTAGTCCAAGGAATGTGGTGACGAGGAAGCCAAGGACAAGAATCTTCAACCATTCGCCGCTGGCGAAGGCTTGGGCGATTTGCGTGCCAGCAGCCACGCCCGCTTGGGAAAGGAACATCAACAAACCGAGTTCGGAAATCGCTTGTGAAGAAGATGTGGGCATTGTGGTCACAAATGGCCCGACCCGACCCAGTCGCCCGAAAACCAATCCGATGAGCAGTGTTCCGGCCGCTGAGCCGAGCTTGAAAGTGAATGAGCCAAGCGGGATGGGGATCAATCCGACAACAATGCCGAGCGCCAGGCCCATAGCGAAGCCGACCGGGTTGATGTCTGCCAAGCCGCGGGCGGAATCCCCGAAGTACTTCGACAGGGCGTCCATGTGATCGCGCGAGGCGACGACTCGCACGCGGTCGCCGGTTTGAAGAACCAGATTCGGTTCGGCCAGCATGTCCACATCCCCGCGCCTAACTCTGATGATCCGGGCCGAGAAACGTTCTTCGAGGTCAAGCTCCTCAATGGTGCGCCCAGAGAGCATCGGGTTGGATACTGTGATCCGTCTGAAATCAAGGTAGCGGCGGTCGGCGTTGAGGTCGTGGGACGACTTATGGCCCAATTCGCGGGTGACGCTCTGAACCTGGCTGGCGGGGCCGACTACTGTCACCAGGTCGTCCCGCCGGAGCACATCGTCTTCGCTGGCGGCTAGGACGGGATTGTTTTCGCCGTGGCGCACGCGTGCGAACTTGATGTGGCCGTGGTAGCGCTCCTCCAAGCCAGCAATTGACGGTTCGGAATCAGTTTCGACCCGAATGGTACGCGAAACCAATGGCGCCGGGGCGTCGGTGTCCTTGGGCGCTTGGCGCAGGGCGATCTGGGCGAAGAAGAGCATTCCCAGGACGCCGAAAATGTAGGCCACAGCATAACCGATAGTCGGGCCGTTCTGATCGCCGGAGGCGGCTCGGACCGCCGCCAACATAGGGGTGTTAGTGACGGC
>JAIRNM010000006.1 GCA_031258055.1 Bifidobacteriaceae bacterium | reverse complement strand
TGTTTCCGAACGCACCACCAACATCAACTTGCAGTGAGTTTTCAGGCCCACCACGCCGTAAACCACATGGACTCCGGCTTCTTCCAGTTTCCGCGCCCAAGTGATGTTGGCTTCCTCATCGAAGCGGGCCTTCAACTCCACCAAAGCTAAAACCTGTTTGCCGGCTTGGGCGGCATCGATCAACGAGTCGACGATTGGCGAATCGCCAGAAGTCCGGTACAAGGTCTGTTTGATGGTCAGAACAGCGGGGTCCGCCGCCGCCTGAGCCAGGAAAGTCTGCACCGATGTGGAGAAGGAATCGTAGGGATGGTGGAGCAGCAAGTCGTTGGCCCGGATGGCGGCGAAGATATCGCCCGGTTCGGCGCTTTCGACTTCGGCCAGATTCGGATGGGTGGCCGGTACGAAGGGCGGATAAAGGAGGTCGGGGCGGTCTAGGTCGGCTATCACGTTCAGGCCCCGGTAGTCCAGCGGCTCCGGCAACTCGAAAACTTCTTTGTCGGTGATCTGCAAGCCTCTGATCAGCAGCGTTCGGGCCTGATCGGAAATGCCCGCAGCGACCTCTAGGCGAATCGGCGGCCCGAAACGGCGCCGTAGCAACTCCCGCTCCATCGCTTTGAGAAGGTTTTCAGCATCGTCCTCTTCTACTTCCACGTCCTCGTTCCTAGTTACGCGGAAGGTGTGGACGCCGCTAATCTCCATGCCCGGAAACAGCTCGCCCAGGTGGTTGGACACCACGTCCTCGATCGGCACGAAGGAGGTCGGCCCCTTAGCCAGGTCCGCGACATCCGGTTGGCGCGGTTTGCCTTTCCAGTCGACAGCCACAAACCGGGGCAGCGTCTCTGGAATCTTGACGCGCGCGAAATGGGTCTTGCCTCTGTCGTCGGTCAGGATCACGGCCAGGTTCAAGGACAACCCAGAGATGTAGGGGAAAGGGTGGGCCGGGTCCACCGCTAGCGGCGTCAGGACCGGGTAAATCTGCTTGCGGAAGAACTTGCCAAGCCGGTCATGTTCGTGTTCCTCAAGTTGATCCCAGCGCACCAAGGTGATGCCTTCGGCCGCTAAGGCCGGTTGGATGCGATGCTCGAAACACTCGACTTGCCTTGTGACCAGCTCATGGGTGCGGGCCTGAATCGCGTCCATCAGTTGGCGCGGGGTAAGCCCGGAAGCCGCGACCACCGCCATGCCGGCATCCATTCGCCGTTGCAGGCCCGCCACCCGGACCATGAAGAACTCGTCCAGATTAGAGCTGAAGATAGACAGGAAGCGGACTCGTTCAAGCAGCGGCTGGTCCTTGTCCTCAGCCAGTTCTAGAACGCGCTGGTTGAACGCCAGCCAACTCAATTCCCGGTCGCCGTAACGGTCAGACCGCAACGCTTGGTCGGTGTGGCTCATAAGCTGATCCTTCCACAACCCAGCTAAACGAAACGTTCCAGGGTCGCGGTCTCCGCGATGCGGGAAAGGCCTTCACGGATCGCCCTGGCCCGCTCCCGCCACAGGCCCTCAACCAGGGCGAGGTCCGCCAGTGAAGCGGAGAGGATCGCTTGGAGCGAGTGAAAGTGCGACACGATTCGCCCAACAGTGCGCCCGTCCAGGCCCGGCACCTTCGACACCAGCCTGAATCCTCTTGCGCTCAGCGGCGTGTCGACGCTGGTGGGAACGTCGATCAGGTTCATTGCTTGAGCTACGCTCTCGGGCTCAATCAGCGCGGTGGCGGGCATCTTCGCCAGTTCCGCCAGGATAGCTTCGACCGGGTCTTTGTCTGTGTCCGATGCCGTCGTCCCAGCCGCTCCCGTCGGTTCCGCTGGCGTTCGGCTGTAGTCGCGCACTAGCAACCGCCGCTCCTGGCCAATCCCACCGATCAACTCTTCGAACTGGAGGCGCAGCAACCGCCCCTCGGTGCCCAGCTCTGCTAAGACGGCGGCGATCTCTTGGCCGATGCGCCAGACCATCTCCTGGCGTCCGGCCACAGCCGCGACGTCTCTGGCCGTGGCTTGATCCTCGACCTCCAGCGCGGTCAAAGTAGCGGACACCTCTTCAAGGCGTGCCCGGTAGCGTTCCAGGGTGGCCAGCGCTTGACTCGCACGGGAGGCCAGTTCCTCTGGGTCCAACAGAACGTGGCGGATGTCATGCACATAAAGGGCGGCAATGTTCATCGACTGGGAAACCGAGATGACCGGGTGGCCGGTTTGTTTGGCCACCCGCTCAGCTGTCCGGTGCCTAGTCCCTGATTCACCGGTCGGGATTGATGGGTCCGGCAATAGCTGGACCGCCGCCCGGACTATCCGGCCGTTTTGGAAGTCAATCACGACGGCGCCGTCCATCTTGGCCAGTTCCCGCACCCGCGTGGCGGAGAACCGCACATCCAACTCGAATCCGCCCGAGCAAATCGATTCCACTACCGGGTCGTAACCGAGGACGATCAGACCGCCGGTCCGGCCCCGCGCGATCCTCTCTAGGGCGTCCCGCAACTCGGTTCCGGGCGCGACCGCCTCAAGGGTCGAACGAAGCAAGTCCTCTGGTGAGGTCGGGCTAGATTTCACGGACACAAGTTACTCCCGGGAAAGATGGCGGCTGGCCGCCATTGTAGCGACCCGCGGCGCTCTGCCGGTCCGTCCAAGCGCTGTCGGCCCCGGGTTCCTGGCTGCGCTATTCGCCCGGGTTGGCTTCGGGTTGCGGGAAGCACCCTTGTTTGGGCTAGTAAATTCCGTGTTTTGGGTCTTGTGCTGGGTGCCCTGATCATGGTTGGCTTGCGGTTATGGCCCTTGATCGTCCCTTTGGTTCTCATCGTTGTCTTCGTGCGGGTGGTTTTCACCGTTCTGCTGGTCCTTGTCGTTCGGTTGGTTCTCTTCGCAGGGTTCACCGTTTCGGGTTGGTTTGAGCGGTGGTGGGGGTGGGTTTGACGGTGGGGTTTGGGCTGCCCGCCTCAACACCTGACGCGGAAGGCGTATACGCTTACCATCCGGTTGTCGCTAATGACCGGTTGTCGAGTGTGTTGTTGGGTGACTCGTATACGGCTGGGAACGGCGCGGGCCAGTATTACGGTGATGGTGAGCGGTACGTGTACGGATCACGACCGAACGATGGCCACTTTGTCCGTGATCATGTGGGGGATGCTTATTACCGGAGTCACCAGAATTGGGGTGAGGTGTATGCGAGGTGGTTGCG
>JAIRNM010000390.1 GCA_031258055.1 Bifidobacteriaceae bacterium | reverse complement strand
TCACCGCCGCTTTGATGCCGACCTGGTTTAGCTGGGGCAACAGGCGTCGGTTCGACCGCCGAGGGCTGCGGCCGACCGGTTCTGGCTGATCGTTTCACAGGCCCGCCATCCGCGCGCTGCCGAGTTCGGATAGGTGATCGCGAAGACGGGCGGCCTCGTCCGCTTCCAGTCCAGGTAGCGAGGCGTCCAGCGAGCCAGCGGCGGTCTTGAGGCTCAACTCAGCCAGGCCGAAGCGGCGGTTCAGGGGACCGGCCGTGACGTCGAGGTATTGCAAGCGGCCATAGGGGACCACCTTCAATTCGCGCATCAGGATTCCCTTGCGAATTAGCAGATCGTCGGCCCGCTCAAGGTAGCCGATGGCGCGCACCTGGCGAGGGCAGAGCCATGCCACCCAAACGCCCAAGGCCGCCCAGACGCCGGTGGGCAGGGCGATCCACCAGTGCCGGAAAATCACCCAACAGACCAGGCCGCCAATAACGGGCAGGCCGAACCAAAGGGTAATCAAGATGAAGCGAACTGTGATCAGGCGGGGGTTTACCCGCCGCCAATCAAGGGCATCGGGGTTGAATAGTTTGTTTTGGTCATCGGTGCTGGCCATGCAATCCATTACACCAGGTCTGCCGATGCCGCCCCCTCCCCCACGCCTTCCGAAACGGAACGCTGGTGCCTGGCACCAGCGTTCCGGTCGGTCAGTCGGCCGGGAGGACCACAATGCCGGTCGCGTCGGCGTACACGCGATCACCGGGATTGACTAACACGCCGCCCACTTCCACCCGAACGCCGACGTCTCCCAGGCCGCGTTTGTCGGTCTTCAGTGGGATGGAATCGAGGGCTTTGACGCCAAGATCAAGCGTGCGTAGCACTTCGACATCCCGCACAGCTCCGTCGATCACGAATCCAGCCCAACCGTTCTGGGCGGCCGCGGCGGCGATCATGTCGCCAAGCAAAGCCCTCCTCAGCGAACCGCCGCCATCGACGACCAACACCCGGCCCTCGCCAGGGGTCGAGGCCAACTCCTTGACCTTCGAATTGTCCTCAAAGCATTTGACAGTCTGGGCGGGGCCAGCGAAGGCTTCACGCCCGCCAAAGCTGATGAAACCGGCCTTCAACACGCGCGCTGTGTCGGGATGCTGGTCGGCCAAGTCGGGTGTGGACCAGGCGGCTGCGGGTGGCACCGGATGAGCTGGCACGGGCGCGGACGGGTCGGGCAGTGGCGGTGGTGAAAGCGTCGGCATACTCGCTCCTCGGTTGACGGTTCGGGCTTACGGGCAACAAGGCCAAGAAAACCCTAACCCGACCGTAGGCGGAACCTAGACGGGAGCGTTCGCGGCGGCATCGTCCACAGCGTCATTTCGTCCGATGCCGCCCACCCGGCCCCTCCGTCGAGAAGCCTGGCGGAACGCTCGTGCCTGGCACCGGGCGTTCCGGTCATCTGAGGCCGGCGAATAGGTCTGTTTCTGGCAGGCTGACCGGCACGTTTGATACCGCCAAGGCGAAATCCTCGTGCGGCCAGACGGCCCGTTCAATCTCCCTCGGCACAGCGAAGAACCAGCCGTCCGGATCGACTTGGGTGGCGTGGGCGCGTAGGGCGGCATCGCGCACCAAAAAGAAGTCCGCGACTGGCACGCGGGTGGTGACTGCTGGCTGTTCGCCGTGTCGGCGCCGGTCATCGACCCAGTCCTTGTAGGGCGAGTCGAGTCCGCGTTCACGCAGGGCGGCGTCGAGTGCCCGCGCCCGATCAATCGAGATGGCGCGGTCGTAATAGACCTTGGCGACTTGATGCGGCTCTCCCAATTCTGGGTGTGCCAGCGGATCAGCCGCGATCGCCAACGCCTTCATTGAAACCGTGTGGGTATGAATGTGGTCCGGATGGGGATAGCCGCCGCTCGGATCGTAGGTTGTCAACACCTGCGGTCTGACCGCCCGGATCAGTTTGACCAGCGGCAACGCCGCCTCAGCCGGGTCGAGCGTGGCGAATGAGCCCTCCGGCAATGGCGGCGGCGGGTCGCCCTGCGGCAATCCCGAATCGACGAACCCCAAGAAATGCTGTTCAACACCGAGGATGCGGGCCGCCTCGGCCATTTCGCGGCGCCTGACGGCGGGCAGGTCACGTTCGATGGCGGCATCGCCCATCAGTTTCGGATTGAGGATGTCGCCGCGCTCGCCGCCTGTGAAAGTGGCGACGACTACGCGCACGCCCTCGGCGGCGTACTTCGCCATAGTGGCGCCGCCTTTGGAGGATTCGTCGTCCGGGTGCGCGTGTACGGCGATCATCGCTAGAGCTGAATCGGTCACTGCCACACCTTGCACCATCACGGGTGTTCACGTCCACTCAGTAAGCCGCTTAGTCTCACCCGCTTAGACGGGCGTGCGAGGACGGCGGCCCAATGCCTGTAGTATCGGTGCGAAAGTCAAGGCGCGGGCCGCACGGTCGGCGCATTTTTTGTGAATGGAGAAAAACGTGTCAGAAATCTACACCGGTGAGTTCTATTGCGTGAAGTGCAAGCAGAAGCGCGAAGCGACGGGCAATGTGGAAATCACGAATTCCCGCCGCATGGCCAAGGGCACCTGCCCAGTCTGCGGCACTCGGGTCAACCGGATCCTCGGTAAAGCCTGATCGCCTCCCCAGCCCGTCAAGGAGCCGCACCCCCGCAGGTGCGGCTCCTTTTTTCTGCGCGCGGCCGCCGGTGTCCCAGCGGGGTCAGGTCGGTCGGATCAGGGCAAGCGGAAAGGTGGGGCCAGGCCCTCGAACATTGGGAAGTGGCGCACGTTGAGTGTCGCCAGCGAGAGGGAATGGTGGTCAGCGGTGGCGGCTATCAAATAGTCCGCGAGCCCAATCCTTCTGTGAGCGGCGCGGTGCTGGCGCGCGAATTCGCCGGCCCGCCGCGCGATCGGCTCCGTCACCGGCATCACCTTGAACGCCGCGAACAGAGCCCAGACGGCAGGGTGTTCCCCTGAGCGCATACCGCCAGTGACCTCGGCCAGAGTGACGGCACTCACCCCTAGGGGGCCGTTGGCGCGGGCCTGGAGTAGCCAGCGCCGCGCCTGGTCCACTCCACGCAAGTGGGCTATCAGCACATCGCTGTCGACCAGGATCATGTCGGCAGCTGCCACATCGACGCGAGGTGTGCCTCACGGGCACCAGCGCTGCGGTCCGGGAGGTCAACTTCAGCGCCGCGCAACGCCCCGAATGACCGGTCGATGCCGTGGACGGCCGCTGCGCCAGCCTCGCCGTCACCATCAAGCGCCTGGTCGATGATCTGCCGTACCAATTCAGCGCGCGAGAGCCCGCGGCTACGGGCGAGAGAGTCAAGCTCCTCGGTTTGGCGTTCTGCGAGATAGATGTTCGTGCGTCGCATACATCACAACATACACCATTCGATTGCCGCCGACGGGGGATATCGGCTGGCTCCCGGGACACTGTATGCTTTGTATGCATTGCAGCCGAGAAGAAGCTCTAACGGGAAGGGAAGTCGGACGAATGACGGAGACCATCATGATCCGGGGCCTTGATTCCGAGGTGAAGCGGCGGCTGCGCGTGCGGGCCGCCAGCCATGATCGGTCCATGACCGCCGAGGCCAGAGCCATAATCACCGACGCTGTGACGAGTGCCGGTAACCCGACGGACAGCCTGGCGGACGCATTCCGTGGCCTCCCTGACGTCTCCGACATTGACCTCGACGAGTTGTTACCGGTCCGCCGGACGGAGCCGGTTCGCGAATTGGATTTCGAGTGATGTACCTGCTGGACACGAATGTCGTTTCTGAACTGCGGAAGCTTGACGCGAGCCGGTGCGATCCGAACGTCGCCGAGTGGGCGGCAGGCGTGCAGTCCCAGGAGCAATGGCTCTCAGCAAACAACCGGTTGCGGCGCTGGTCACAAGCGCGGATCGGTCGGCTCGGATTCGAGCGCTAGGACAGCGAAGACGGCCTGGTTGCGGCGCCACAGCGGTTGGTCCTCGACTAAGCGGTCGATTGCCTCTAGACCTAGGGCGTATTCACGCAAAGCCAGTGACCGCTTCCGTCCCAGGTTGCGTTCCCGCAGGTCAGCCAAGCGGTCTAGGTAATCCGGCCCGTAGGTCAGGCGCAGATAGTCGCGCCCGCGCACCTTCAGCCCCGGTTGCACCAACCGGCCCTCATGCTTGGCCGGACCGGTCATGGGCTTGACCACCATCGCCTCGGCCCCTCCCGCGACCAATTCCTCCCACCAAGCTGCCGCCGCCGCGCCAGCCGAAGCGTCGGCTGGGTCCAGCGCTAATCGCCGCGTTGACCGGATGAACTCCGGATCGGCACCGCTAGGGCGTGGCCCGCCGCGGTCATGCCCATGGCCAGGCGCAACACGTCCACTACCCGTGGCCCGCGATCTATCAGGTCACCCAGGAATATGGCGGTCCGACCCACCGGAGGGGTCGCGTCGATCGCACGCCCGGCCGCGTCTAGCACCAACTGGTAGCCGAGCCTTTCCAGTAGCTCTGTCAATTCAGCCATGCAGCCGTGGACATCGCCTATCACATCGAACGGCCCGGGTTCATCTCGTTTGTCGGTGTATAGCTTGGTGCGGTTGATTTGGGCCGCGTCGATATCCTCCTGGCTGGCCAAGTGGTGGATGTGCCGCAGCCCCTCGCGCCCCAGGTGCCGCAGCGAGCGCCGCAGTTGGTCCACCTGTCGGCGCACCACGTTGTCCCCGAACGGCACGCCCCGGTCGCGGTTGCGCTCAGCGCTCACTTTGGCGCGGAGGTCCAGGACGATGCCGACCGGCAGCACATCGCGTTCCCTCGCCAAGGTGACCAAGGACTTGCGGGCCGCTGGCTGCACCCATATCGCCGTCCGCGCC
>JAIRNM010000385.1 GCA_031258055.1 Bifidobacteriaceae bacterium | reverse complement strand
CACAAGAAGCAAACTGGCGGTTCCGGTCAATACGCGAAGGTGCAAGTCGCCTTCGCGCCGCTGCCGCTTGATGGCGAGGCGACCTTCGAGTTTGAGAACAAAGTTGTCGGCGGTCGTGTGCCGCGTGAATACATCCCCTCGGTCGAAGCGGGCATCCTCGATGCGATGAGCTCTGGCCCATTGGCTGGCTACCCAGTGGTCGGCGTAAAAGCGACACTGCTCGACGGGCAGTATCATGAGGTGGACTCTTCAGAGATGGCCTTCAAGATTGCCGGCTCAATGGTGTTCCGCGAGGGCGCCAGGAAAGCCGACCCGGCCTTGTTGGAACCGATCATGGACGTTGAGGTACGGACCCCAGAGCAGTACATGGGGGAAGTCATCGGCGACCTGAACGCCCGGCGGGGCCAAATCCAATTGATGGAGGACGCCTCTGGTGTCAAAGTGGTGCGTGCCCATGTGCCACTTTCCACTATGTTCGGCTACGTTGGAGACTTGCGTTCCAAGACCCAGGGACGCGCGGTCTATACGATGCAGTTCGATAGCTATGCTGAAGTTCCCCGAAGCGTCGCTGAGGAGATCATCAAGAAGACCAGGGGCGAGTGAACTCGTTGCGGTCGCCCAAGCAGTACTAAACACATACAAAACGACCCGTAGGAGGGACCCAGTGGCTAAGGCTAAGTTCGAGCGGACTAAGCCGCATGTGAACATTGGCACCATCGGACACGTTGACCACGGCAAGACCACCTTGACCGCGGCCATCACGAAGGTGCTTCACGACGAATTTCCGGATCTGAATCCGTTTACTCCGTTCGATGAGATCGACAAGGCGCCGGAAGAGAAACAGCGCGGCATCACGATCAACATTGCGCATGTCGAGTACGAGACCGCGAAGCGTCACTACGCACATGTGGACGCACCGGGTCACGCCGACTACATCAAGAACATGATCACCGGTGCGGCCCAGATGGATGGCGCCATTCTGGTGGTCGGCGCCGACGACGGCCCGATGGCCCAGACGCGCGAGCATGTGCTGCTGGCCCGCCAGGTTGGTGTCCCGTCTCTGCTCGTGGCCCTCAACAAGGCCGACGTGGTGGATGACGAGGAAATCCTCGAACTGGTCGAACTTGAGGTCCGCGAGCTCCTCAGCGCGCAGGGCTTCGATGGCGACAACGCGCCGGTGGTGCGGGTTTCCGCTCTGAAGGCGCTTGAAGGCGACGAGGAATGGTCGAAGACCGTCAAAGAGCTGATTGATGCCGTTGACGACTACATCCCTGATCCGGTTCGTGACATGGACAAGCCGTTCCTGATGCCGATCGAAGATGTTTTCACCATCACCGGGCGCGGCACGGTTGTGACCGGCAAAGTTGATCGCGGCAAGCTGCCGATCAACTCGGAGGTTGAGATCCTCGGTCTGCGTGACACCCAGAAGACGATCGTCACTGGGATTGAGATGTTCCACAAGTCGATGGATGAAGCCTGGGCGGGCGAGAACTGCGGTCTGCTCCTGCGTGGCATCAAGCGCGAAGGAGTCGAGCGCGGCCAGGTTGTGGCCAAGCCTGGCACCATCACGCCACACACTAACTTCGAAGCTCAGGTCTACGTGCTGAACAAGGACGAAGGCGGGCGTCACAACCCGTTCTATTCGAACTACCGCCCGCAGTTCTACTTCCGCACCACTGACGTGACCGGAGTGATCACCCTTCCGGAGGGCACCGAGATGGTTATGCCCGGCGACAACACCGAAATGACGGTCGAGCTGATTCAACCGATCGCGATGGAAGAGGGCCTCGGCTTCGCCATCCGTGAAGGTGGCCGCACCGTTGGTTCCGGCCGGGTCATCAAGATCATCAAGTAGTCCTGTTCGCGCCCCGGTCCGTTACCGCGGCCTTGGCGCACCGGTTCCCCCTCGGGGCCGGGCGAGCTTCGCGCCCGCCCGGCCCCGTTTTTCTCGCCCCAAAGAGCCACAGGGACAGACTCCGTGGCTCACCCCCGCCGCTTTGAGCCACAGGGACAGACTCCGTGGCTCACCAGGCCCAGTGTCAGCGGTGGTAGACCGCTAGTGGCCAGCCGCCGGTGTCTACGACGCGGACGGGTGTGCCATACAGAGCGCTTAGGAAATCCGATTGGACTAGTTCGGCGGGTGGCCCAGTGGCGACTACACGGCCGTCTTTGAGGGCTACGATCCGGTCCGCCCAGGCCGACGCGTAGTTGACATCATGGACTACGACCACAACTGTCTTGCCGTCTTGGTCGCAAGCGGCCCGGAGCAGGGCCATCAACTCGGTGGCGTGGCGCAGGTCGAGAGCGGCCAGCGGCTCGTCCAAGAGCACATATTCGGCGTCTTGGGCGAAGAGCATGGCGATGTGGGCGCGTTGGCGCTGGCCACCGGAGAGCTCGTCTAAGAAGCGGTGGGCAAGTGGACCCACACCGGTGGCGGCTACCGCCCTCTCAATGGCGGCTCGGTCGGCCGGTCCGAGTCGGCCGCCGCAGTGGGGGAAGCGACCGAGCTCCACGAGCTGGGCCACCGTCAGCCTGGTCGCGAGATGGTTGTCTTGCCGGAGTACAGCCAGGCGCCGCGCTAGATCGCGGGAGCGTGCCGCTACCACGTTCATGCCCCCGACCTCTACAAGGCCGAAGTCCGCCCGTGTCAGGCGGCCGATGACGCCTAACAAGGTCGATTTGCCGGCCCCATTGGGGCCGACCAGCGCGGTCAGTCCGCCGGCAGGCAGGTCTAGGCAGACACCGTCCAGGGCGGTGGCGTCACGGTAGGCCTTGGAGACGGCATCGGCCCTAATCACCGGCCTGCTCCCGCCTGATCGCTGGTTGGCCGCGACTTTGACGAATGAGCCGAGTGTTGCCTCTCGTGGGGCCTTTTAGAAGGTGGGCCAAGAAGAACAGGCCGCCGACAAACTCAATCACCACACTGATCAGACCACCGGCGTAGAAGACGTGCCGGAGGGTGAAATAGGCGGCCAGCAGGACCGCCGCCGCGACGGCGGCGATAGCTGGCAGCAGGCGGGCATGCCTAGCGCCCGGTGCTAGCCGATAAGTCAGCGAGGCGGCTAAGAACCCGAAGAAGGTCATTGGCCCAACCAGGGTCGTCGCCACGGCAATCAGCCCGGAGACCGCCAAGAGCGCCAGCATTACCTCCCGGCGGTGGTTCAACCCGAGCCCTCGGGCGGTGGCGCTCCCGAGCGCAGCCAAGTCGAGGTGCCGCCGCCGTGACCAAACCAGCGCCAGGGCGCCAGCCGCCAGGGCCGCGCCGAGCGGGAGGAACCGAGTGTCGGCGTTCGACATGTTCCCGAACAGCCGGGCCGTGACCAAGTCGAAGTCAGATGGATTCAGCAAGCGCTGCATCAGTGTGGCCGCTGCCCTGAAAGCCAGGCCCAGGACCAACCCGACCAGCAACGCCACTCGCACGGTCAGGCCGGGGCGTCCAAGCAGCCAGCCATACAGAGCGACCGCGAACAGCGCCATCCCGGCGCACTGGCCAACTGACCGCCAGACTCCACCAGCGCCGAGGGCCGCCGCGCCGAAGAAGAACACTGTGGCGGTCTGGACCAGCGAATGCAACGCGTCGAAGCCCATGATGGAGGGCGTGATCACCCGGTTGCCGCAGACCGTGTGGAAGACTGCCGTCGCGACTCCCTGCGCCGCCGCCACCAGCGCTATTGCCGCCAAGGTCGTGGCTCGCAGCTTTGTCACGGTTGCCTGCGCCGCGCTGCCGGGCGCCGCTGGATTGTCGTAAAGCAGGATCGCGGCGGCGAACGCCAACGCCACGGCTCCGGCTACGGCCGTGACCAGCCAGGCGCGCCGGTCTATGGCTCGCTGGCCGGCCCGCGCTCGCGCCAGCCCGTCGTGGGTGGCTTGGTCAACGGCGAAGGCCATGTTTGCCCCCGATCAAGAACGCGAGAAACACCGCTGCCCCCACCACCGCCAGGATCAGTGACACTGGTACCTCGAAGGGAGCGATCACCAAGCGCCCCAGTATGTCAGCAGTCAAGAGCAAGGCGCTGCCACCCCAAGCCACCCAAGGCAAGGCGCGACGCAGGTCGTCGCCTAGCGCGGCGCTAACCAGGTTAGGAACCGCCAGACCCAGGAACGGAAGGAATCCCACCACCACGGTAGTGACGCCAGTTGCTACTGCCACCAGGGCCAACCCGGCGGCGACCGTCTGGCCGTGGCGCAAGCCGAGCGCGGTGGCGGTGTCGCGGCCCAGCCCGGCGATGGTCAAACGGCGGGCCAAGGCGGCCACGGCCATGGTGACCGCTGCGGTCAGCCAGAGGAGCTCGTAACGCCCGCGGGTGGCGCCCGCGAACGACCCCATGAACCACGTAGTGACCATTTGTAGACGGTCAGTTTGGACCGCTAAGAAGGTGGTAGCCGCGCCCACCACCGCGCCCAGCATGATCCCGACGATCGGCACCGTGAACGGGTCGGTGCCGCGCAGCCGCCTGACCAAGGCCATGAACAACAGCGAGCCAACCAGGGCGGCGGCTGAGGC
>JAIRNM010000027.1 GCA_031258055.1 Bifidobacteriaceae bacterium | reverse complement strand
TGGAACTGATCGAAGCGCGCCGGTCGGGCGATTTCCCTTCAACGGTGCTGGAAGAAGCCATGGAAGAACTAGACCGCGAGGAACTGGCGATCGACCTGCACCCCGGATCGAGCTAGCGCGGATTTCTAGGCTAGGCGGTGCTGGAGGCGCCTTCTTCGACGGCGACGGCGGCGCGGCCGGCTTCGAGGCGGGCGATTGGCACCCGGAACGGTGAGCATGACACGTACTGCAAGCCGACTTTGTTGAAGAAGTGGATGGACTCTGGATCGCCGCCATGTTCGCCGCAGACACCCAAGCCGATCTCCGGGCGGGTTTGTTGGCCAAGTTTGACAGCGCGCGCGACTAGTTGGCCAACGCCGCGGGTGTCAATCGTTTCGAATGGCGAGACCTGGAAGATCCCTAGCTCCATATAGCGGGAGAAGAACGAACCCTCCACGTCATCACGGGAGAATCCCCAGGTGGTCTGGGTCAGATCGTTCGTGCCGAAGGAGAAGAACTCAGCCGCGCGGGCGACCTCATCCGCTGTCAGCGCCGCTCGCGGCAACTCGATCATGCATCCAATCGGGATATCGAGTTCTTCTCCCTCACGTTCGGAGACTTCCCGGATGATCCGTTCCGCCTCGTCTCGGACCAGGTCGAGTTCCACGTAGGAACCTATCAGCGGCACCATGATCTCCGGCTTGGGGTCCTTTCCTTCCCGGATCAACTGAGCGGTCGCTTCGGCGATGGCCCGGACTTGGAGGGCGAACAGTCCGGGGACGGTCAGCCCCAGGCGCACTCCGCGCAGGCCCAGCATGGGGTTAGATTCATGCGAGCGCTCAACGGCCGCGAGCAATTCCCGTTCGGTCGCGGTCACCTCGGCGCCAACCGCTTCCCGCTTAGCGATCGAAACAGACAACTCGGTGAGGTTTGGCAGGAACTCATGGAGCGGCGGGTCGATCAGCCGAACAGTGGTGTGCAAGCCGTCCATAACGGAGAACAACTCGACGAAGTCCTGGCGCTGGAGCGGGAGCAACGCCTCCAAAGCGGCCGTGCGGGTGGCGGTGTCATTGGCCAGGATCAGGCGTTCAATTAGTTTGCGCCGGTCGCCAAGGAACTGGTGTTCGGTCCGGCACAAGCCCACCCCCTGGGCGCCCATGCGTCGGGCGCGGGCGGCGTCTTCGCCGTTGTCAGCGTTGGCGCGGACTTTGAGGCGGCGGACGGCATCGGCGTGGGTCAAAATCCGGTGTACGGCCATGACCAGTTCGGCCGCTTCACCGTCAGGACCGGTCACCGCGAGGGCCTTGTCCAGCCCTTGGTCGAGGTACTCGAAGACGGCCGAAGGTACCACCGGCACGTTGCCGAGGAAAACTTCACCGGTCGAGCCGTCAATGGCGATCAAATCGCCTTCGGTCACGGTCACGTCACCAACTTTGAACAGCCGGGCGGCGGGATCCACCGCCAGGGCTTCCGCTCCAACCACGCAGGTTGTGCCCATGCCCCTAGCCACGACAGCGGCATGGGAAGTCTTGCCGCCGCGAGCTGTCAGGATCCCGGCCGACGCGATCATGCCGCTGAGGTCATCGGGGTTGGTTTCGCGCCGCACCAGAATGACGGTGCGACCATCGGCCGCCCATTTGGCGGCTGTCGGTGAGTCGAAAACAGCTTGGCCCACAGCAGCGCCGGGAGAGGCCGCCATCGCCTTGGTCAGCAGCTTCTTGGGGGCGGTCGGGTCGAACTGGGGGAACATCAAATTGCTCAACTGATCGCCTGTGACCCGCTCAAGAGCGGTGTCCAAGGTGATCAGGCCCTCATCGACTAGTTCAATGGCAATCTTGAAGGCGGCGGCGGCGGTTCGTTTGCCGACCCGCGTCTGGAGCATCCAGAGCTTGCCCCGCTCAACCGTGAACTCTATGTCGCAAAGGTCCCGGTAGTGGTTCTCCAGCACGCCCATAATGCGGCGCAACTCGTCGTATGAGGCGCGGTCAATTTTGGCCATGTCCTCTAGCGACAAGGTATTGCGGATACCCGCCACCACGTCTTCGCCTTGGGCGTTCGGCAGATAGTCGCCGTAAGCGCCGGTGTGGCCGGTAGCCGGGTCGCGGGTGAAGGCAACGCCAGTGCCGGAATCCGGCCCCAGATTGCCAAAGACCATTGACTGGACGTTGACGGCGGTGCCCAGTTCATCGGAAATGCGCTCGCGGCGGCGGTAAATCTTGGCCCGCTCGGTGTTCCACGAGTTGAACACCGCCACCACAGCGGCGTTGACCTGCTCGCGTGGGTCCTGGGGGAAGGGACTGCCGGTTTGCTGGGCCACGATTTCCTTGAAGCGGCCGACAAGGTCTTGGAGGTCCGCGGCCGTCAGATCCACATCTTGGGCGGCGCCGACTTCGTGCTTCTTTGCATCCAGCGCCTCAGCGAACAGGTCGCCATCTATGTCAAGGACGGTCTTGCCAAACATTTGTATGAGGCGCCTGTAGGAGTCCCAAGCGAAGCGTTCGTCGTCTGCGAACTTGGCCAGGCCGAGCACCGATTGGTCATTCAGCCCCACGTTCAGGACGGTTTCCATCATGCCGGGCATGGAGAACTTCGCGCCCGACCGGACCGACACCAGCAGCGGCTCGGTGTCACCGCCCAGTTTCCGCCCGAAGGTCGCCTCAAGATTGGCGATCGCGGCGGTGGCTTGCTCTTCGAGTTCGGGCGGGTTGTAGCCATGATGCATATAGAAACGGCAGGCCTCAGTTGTGATGGTGAAGCCCGGCGGCACCGGCAGGCCAAGGTTGGTCATCTCGCCTAGGTTGGCGCCCTTCCCTCCCAACAGGTCTTTCAGATCCTTATTGCCTTCGGTAAAGCTGTAGACGTATTTGGGCACGTTCAAACCTTCCACCAGTCGTTGATTGTTGCTGAAACCTCGCCAGCCCCGGTCCAGCTTAGTCCCCTTGGCCGCGGGGGGGTCGGGGGGACGGCATCGGCGTGGCCGATGCCGTCTGGTCACCATCCCCGTCTAAGCAGGCGGCTCGAGTGGGACGTTATTCCCACGGATTGATTAGCTTGAGGCCAAGGCCTTCGAAGTCGCTTGTGTCGCGAGTCGCCAGAGCTGCGCCGTGTGCTATCGCCGTGGCTGCGATCACTCCGTCTTCAGGCGACATGGGATGCCCGGCCAAGCGGCGGCTGGCAATTACGCGGGCGTAGGCCTGGGCCGCCATCTGGTCGAAAGGAAGGATGCGCGCGGCGAACTCCTGGGAGAGCCTGCCAATCCGTGTCGCCAGGCTGTCGCGGCGCTTGCCTCCGGGGAGTAGAGCCACTCCCAGACGTAATTCGGCGATGGTCATCGAAGTCAGGCACAAATCTGTGCCGCTCGCTCGGAGCCATTCGACCACCGCTGGGTCGGGCGATGGCTTGAGCAATTCTGACGGGACATTAGTGTCGAGTGCGATCATGGGTCCAACTGCAAGACTCGGGCCTCGAACGCTGTTGGCTCCGGAAGCTCAATTCCTCCGAATTCGCGGCGGAAATCTTCCCCCAGCGCGATGAGCGCTTCGCCCAATCCCCGCCCACCATAGACAGAGGTCAGAGTCCTCCTCGCCTCTGCTTCCATCGAGCGGCCGCTGGCCTTAGCCGCTTCTTTCAGCTCTGCGTACACCTGATCATCCAGGTTTCGGATTGTCAACGCCGCCACTGTTTCCCCTCCCAATCGGATGCTAGCGCTCTGCCATCAATCGTATCGTGGCCTCGCGTTGTCGGCCCTATGCGGCTGGTTGGCCTCTCCTCTCTGACGCCGAAGATTCTGCGACTCCGCGCAGAATGACGTCGTTCGCAGGACAGTTGCGGGAACCGCTAACCGGGAGAAACGCGAGCGAAAAGCTTTGGTAGTATGTAATGACATTCGGACCGCCGGGTGAGGGCGCTAAGCACGCATCGACTAATGCAAAGGAGCGAAATGATGAGAATCGCAGCCGCCCCAATTTCCTGGGGAGTGTGTGAAGTGCCGGGGTGGGGCTATCAGATGAAGCCCGAGCGAGTGCTCGCGGAGATGGCCCAAGTAGGGATCGAAGCAACCGAATTCGGGCCGGACGGTTTCCTGCCGGACGCGCCCGCGGACAAAGCCGCGACCCTAGCGGCGAACGGGCTCAAGGCGGTAGGTGGCTTCGTGCCCGTGGTGTTGCACGACCCAACCCACGATCCGGCGCCGGAAGTGGACCGGGCGCTGGACTCGTTTGTGGCCGCTGGTGGCGATGTGCTGGTGTTGTCAGCCAATTCGGGCCTTGATGGCTACGATTCGCGGCCGGTCTTGGACGAAGAAGGCTGGCGGACCATGTTCGCCAACCTGGACCGCTTGAACGCGCTGGCGGCCAGCCGGGGCGTGCGGGCTTGCCTCCATCCGCATGTCGGCACCATGGTCGAAACGGCCTTTGACGTTGAGCGGGTCCTGGCCGGATCCGCCATCCCCCTGTGCCTCGACACCGGGCATCTCCTGATCGGCGGGACTGACCCGGTGGCGCTGGCCAAAGCGCACGCTGACCGGATTGTCCACGTTCACGCCAAAGACGTGAACCTGGCCCTGGCCAAGCGCGTTCAAGCAGGTGAGCTGACCTACCAGCAAGCGGTTGCCAAAGGGCTCTACACAGCCCTGGGGGAGGGACAAGTCGACTTCGCCGCCATTGTCGGGGCTCTGAACCGGGCCGGTTTTGACGGCTGGTACGTCATGGAACAGGACACCATCTTGGCGGATGAGCCGACCGACGAGGGCCCGCTGGCTGACGTTGAAACCTCCATCGCCTTCTTGCGCGCCCTCGCCTGAAGCGACAGACCACGGTGGTCGGCCTGGATGACCGGCAGAGCGCATGACGACCGCGCGCCGGTCCCAGAGACCGGAGACTAGGCTCTTGACTTCGGCTAAACCACAACGCATCAAGAACAAAGGAGAAACCATGCGGGGCTACGGCATGCGCTCAGTAGGCAATATTGGCTGGCTTGAGAAAGAAAGGCCGGTTTGCGGTCCGCTGGACGCCATCGTCCGGCCAACGATCGTGGCTCCCTGTTCCTCCGATGTGCACGTTGCCCACGGCGGGTCGGGGCCGAAAGAGAACCTGATACTGGGGCATGAGGCGGTCGGCATCGTCGAAGAAGTGGGGCCGTATGTGAAGCGCTTCAAGCCCGGCGACCTGGTGGCGGTGCCGTGTGTGACGCCGAACTGGCTGTCGCGCGGGGTGCAGAACTTCCGGTCTTTCTCGCATGACAAGGGGCCGTTCGGGTCGTTTAAGTTTGTTGGCGAGAAAGACGGCGTGATGGCGGAATGCTTCCACGTCAACCAGGCTGACCCGAACTTGGCGCACATCCATGAGGGTGTGGCGCCGGAAGCGGCCCTGATGACGGTGGACATGATGTCGACCGGGTTCCACGGCGTGGAGTTGGCCGATGTCGGCATTGGCGAAAAGGTGGTCGTGATCGGGATTGGGCCGATCGGTTTGATGGCGATCGCCGCCGCCGCTCTGCGCGGTGCCAGCCAGATTATCGGTGTGGGTACAAGGCCGAATGCCACCCGGGTGGCTCTTGAGTACGGCGCTTCGCAGGTCATCTCCTATAAGGATGGGCCGCTCGATGAGCAGGTTTTTGCGATGACTCGCGGTAAAGGCGCCCACAAGGTGATCGTGGCTGGTGGCGGTCCGCGTGAACTGGCTCAGGCCGTGCGCATGGCCAGGCCGAATGGTGTGGTCTCAAATGTGAACTTCTTCGATGTTAAAGATGAGATCAGTTTCGACCCGCTCGACTGGGGTCTGGGCATGGGCGACAAAGACATTCGCGGTAGCTTCTGCCCTGGCGGCGGTAAGCGCATCCAGAGGCTGATCAACATGATCGAATACAAGCGGATCGACCCGACCAAGATGATCTCCCACCGTTTCCATGGCCTGGACGCGATTCCCGAAGCCTTCGCGTTGATGGACCGCAAGGCGCCAGACCTGATCAAACCAATCGTCTACATCGACTGAGCCCGCTCCGCGCGAGTGTCCACTACTAACCTGGCGCCTAATCATCCCGGCCGGAGGTGAAGTGGAAGGACGCCTCGGGGCGCGCGTCTGGCGCTAGCCAGCGCTCGGTTGCCACCTTCGCCTGGGTGTAGAAGGCCACCCCTTCCGGCCCGTAAATGTGGGAGTCACCGATCAGCGAGTCCTTCCAGCCGCCGAAGGAGTGGAACCCGACCGGCACTGGGATTGGGACGTTGATGCCTATCATGCCGACGCGCACGCCCAGTTCGAAGCGCCGGGCCGATTCGCCGGAACTGGTGAACAGCGCCGTCCCGTTGCCGTAGCGATTGGCGTTGATTTTTCCGATGCCGTCGTCCAGGTCCCGTATCCTCATCACCGCCAGGACGGGGCCGAAGATTTCCTCGCGGTAGGCGCGCATTTGCGTGGTGACGCCGTCCAATACGGTCGGACCAGTGAAGAATCCCTGTTCATAACCGGCGGGCCTGAGGCCCCGACCGTCTAGGGCGATGGTGGCGCAGTCGGCTGCGGCGGCACTGATGATCTCCTCCGCGCGGTCCCGGGCCGCAGCGGAAATGAGCGGCCCCATGTCCGCTCCTGGCTGGTCACCGGCGGTGACCTTGACGGCTTTGGCTTTATCCACGACCCGGGCGATGAACTCATCCGCCACTTCGTCTTGGACCAGCACCACGGACAAGGCCATGCAGCGCTGGCCAGCGGCGCCGAAGGCGGCCGCGACCACTGAGTTGGCGGCGAACTCGGCATTGGCGTCGGCCAGGACGATGGCGTGGTTCTTGGCGCCGCCGAGGGCCTGGACGCGTTTGCCCGCAGCGACGGCGGTGGCATGAATGTGCCTTGCGACTGGTGTCGAGCCGACAAATGACACAGCTTTGACATCGGGGTGGGCGAGTAGGCCGTTCACCACATCCGGGCCACCTTGCAAAACTTGGAAGACCCCTTCGGGCAATCCTGCCTCCTGCCACAAGGCTGCTAGCTCGACGCCGGCGGACGGGTCCTGCGGGGAGGGCTTCAGAATGAAAGCATTGCCGGTGGCGATAGCCAACGGCGACATCCAGAGCGGCACCATGATGGGGAAGTTGAACGGCGTTATGCCAACCGTCACGCCCAAGGGCTCGCGCCATGACATCACGTCAACGCCGGTAGCGA
>JAIRNM010000358.1 GCA_031258055.1 Bifidobacteriaceae bacterium | reverse complement strand
CGTTGTCCGGTGCCGCCAGCGCTGCCAGCGCCACCGCCCCAGCTACCGGAGGGACAGGGACGCCAGCCCCGGCGGCGCGTGCCTACACCATCTGCGACCTTGACCCCTCGACTGGTCGTTTCGCCCTCGACTTTGTCCTTCACGGCCACGGCCCTGCGGCGCGCTGGGGGGCCAAGGCGGAAGTGGGCCAGACCATCAAACTGTCCGGCCCGCTGGGCCGTTCGCGCTTGGAAGGGCGGCACCGGCGCTACCTCTTGGCGGGCGACACGACGGCGCTGCCCGCGATTAGGGAATGGCTGGCAGCGATTGGGTCCGAAGCTGCCGTCGCCGTCCAGGTTTGGGCGCCTGACGTGGGTGAACACCAGGACCTGGAGTTCTCCGGCGAGCTCACTGTGGACTGGTCCTACGGCGGCGCGCCGACCATGGCTGATCTGGCCGAAGCTGGCCGTTTGGGACCCGATGGCTGGAACCCCCAAGACCCCGACACCAAATTCTTCCTGGCCGGAGAGGCCAGTGAGATAACCAGGGTCCGCCGCGCCTTGACCCAGGCTGGTCCCGTGCCGCCCGGCAACCTCCAAGCGACGCCCTACTGGCGCCGCGGCCAGTCCGGCGCAGACCCAGCCTCCCGTTAGATTCCCCACGCACCTGCCCCATCGACCGGCGGGGGTGTGCCTAAGTCCAACTACTGACGGTTTTCGGGCCGGTTCTTTGACTTACGGACACCATTCCCGATGCCGCCACCTTGCCCCCGCGGCATCGTTCCAGGTCAACGCGTTGGCACCGTTCCACGCCGCTGGGCGGGGGTGTGCCTAAGTCCAACAAGCGGTGGCGTGAGGAAGAAACCGACTCGCCTCAGCTTGCCGATCAAGGGTTAGGGAGCGCGTCCGTCATGCCTGTCCAACAGGTCGATCAGCTCCTGTTTTGAATGGACGCCGCACTTGCGATACAGGTGATACATGTGGCCTTTGACAGTGCTGGTGGCTAAGAACAAAGTCTTTGAGATTTCGGGTGAGCTCTTGCCCCGGACGATGAAAGGCAGCATCTCGCGTTCACGTTGGGTCAGCCGGTGTTGATTGGTGAAAGCGTCACATAGAGGGCTCAACTCCGCCTCTGAAAGGGACCATAGTGGGCGCTTTACGGGGTTGTCAGCTAGCTGAAGGATCCCAGCGGCGCCGCCGGGCGCCGCCAGCCTGGTTTCACCGCTGCCGCGCCGCTCCTCCTCCAAGTCCGCCCGCCTGCCTCTGCGCGTTACTCTTGTGGCCGGACCCCTTCTCGTCGCGATTGAGGTCAAAGCGATCGACATCACATAGACGCAGGCGATAGCCACGGCGAAGAGCCGGACTAAGTCGAACCCTCCCGCGGTCGCCAACACCGTGCCGACCGCCACTCCCACCAGGGTGAAGGCGAAGCCCAAACCGGACACCAAGCAAAACAGCACCACCCCGTATTGGCCAAGGCCCCCGGACTCTTGCGCCAGCAAGATGATTAGGCGCATAAGGAACATGTAATAGGTGAGAGCCACGATGTTGTTGGTGAAGACCCAATAGCTCTCTCCCAGGAATGGAAAGAACAGCAAAGCGGTTGAGAGCGTGAAGAAAACGACCTTATAGGTCTGCGGGAGGTTTAGTTTAGCCAGAACAACTATCGGCAAGGTGACCACCGCGGCGCCGACTACGTCGGTGAGAGTCATAACGTTCAGAAAGCCCTTGAAGGCAGGCACGGAGATCGCTATCTGCCCCACCAGGGTGTAGACCACCGACAGGACAAACGTGCAAACAGCGTAGGAGATGAATTCGCCAAACCAGCCCGATCGCCTCAGCTCGGGGAGCCAGAAACCCAGCCGCTTGGCCCGCGAGTCCGGGGGGCGTTGGCCGCGCGGTTCTTGGCGCCACGGCGCCGGTCCGTGGCTGACGACGCAGAGCGAAGCTGTCAGAATCACCAAGACCACCAGGCCGAGGGCGAGGGGGCGGGGCATGGC
Source organism: Bifidobacteriaceae bacterium (assembly GCA_031258055.1). Lineage (GTDB taxonomy): Bacteria > Actinomycetota > Actinomycetes > Actinomycetales > WQXJ01 > JAIRTF01. The sequence continues at coordinate 1,620 of JAIRNM010000358.1, read as the reverse complement.
CAAAGTGCAGATCGCCAACACCGCGCCGAGGAGAAAATCCAAAGGAACGATTACCGGCGGAATCGAGTCTTTCAACGCCGAGCAGTCTGAGAACCAATAGACCAGGAATACCGCCAGGCCAGCACCAGCCATGAGGCCTGCGGCGACATATAGCCAAGACGCGGTCGCACCCGTTGCGTTGAGAAACGCCACGGCAATAAGCGCGCCGATGGAAACGGCCGTGGCAGCGATTGGCAGGACTCGGCGGCGGTCCAAGAGCCCGCGCACTGAGGGGACTGGCGCGGTCAGCCCCGTGACAATCAGGACAACCGCCAAAGCGGCCATGAAGCCCATGTTGAAAGGATTATTGGCTTTTGAGGAAGGATCGGTGAAGCCGAAAAGGGGGTAATTGAACATGCAGACGAAGAAGAAGACCCAGATCAGGCCAGAGCCAGCGGGCTTGAGCCAAGCTCTTGCCCACGGTCTAACGAACACTCTTGCCTCCCTCACAACGCGCCTATCGATGATATCCAAGGCGCCTTCGCCGACCATCGCGGATCACACTGGCTGGGGGCGGCGTTCAAGTCTCTAGGGTGCGAGCTGGCCTGGGCATAGCCCAAGTCTCCTAGGAGCGAGGACTGTGCCTTCTTGCCGCGTTTGCGCTGATGGAAGCTTCGCTCCCACCGCTGGGGCTCGGTCGGTACCGGTTCTCCACCAGGTTCCCAGGGCTAGCTCGCGCGGCTGTCCCAACCACTTTCAGGTGTACGCCCAAGGGGCCAGAAGGTCCCCGCACTCGGCGAAGCGTGCCGGATCGACAGACGCGCTATAGCCAGGAATGTCCGCGTAGCCGTCGCCTGATAGCCAAGCCCTGTAAGCGCCCAAGGCGGCCCGCACCACACTGGCGGGCAAGCGCCGCACAGCTTGGCCGCCCTGGACCCCCAGAGTTTCGCCGCGATCTTGGAGGTCGATGAACAGCACTTCGGCGCCCTTCGGCCGACCTTTCGCGAGGACGATGACCGAAGCGGGCGGCCGATCATCGGCGAACAGGCCACCCGGAAGCGAGATCACGCACCGCAAGGCGCCACTTCGGGCGAAGCGCGCCCGAAGATCCCGCTCGGCGCCCTCGCTGGAGACCAGCGGGCTGTTGCTGAGCAGCAAGATTCCCACACCGCCGTCTAAGAGCAGGTACAAAGTCTGCATGATCCAGGCGTAGTTGGCCTTGTTCCGGGGAGGCGGCCCCCAAACCCAGCGGGGATCGTCCCCGTTAGGAGGGTCATCCGTCCACACGCCTTGGTTGGAGGGAGGCAGGCAGACGGCCATACAGGCTGGTGGCGTCAATCGCGGCCGGTCCAGTTCACCTGTCGCTTCGACCACGTCGACCACGTCGACCACGTCGACCACTTGATCCACCCCCGGCGAACTCGCGTCGATGATTCCCTCAATGAGGTCGAGCACCGACTCTGAGGAGTCCCCGGCCGCCGCGATCGGCTCAGGCTTGGGGTCGGCTTCACCTTTGAAATCGTGGCGCAACATCTCGATATGGCGAGTCGCGCACACCAGGAAACTCGAAAGCGCGTCCGACAGTTCGGCCGTAGCGGCGAAGGCCTCGCGCGTTTGGCCCAAGGGAGCGGGCTGACTGCT
>JAIRNM010000320.1 GCA_031258055.1 Bifidobacteriaceae bacterium | reverse complement strand
CGCGCCCGAAGGGCGGCCAGCCTCGCCCGATCCGAAGCTGGTCAACGCGTTCACCGCTCTCTATCGCGATCATTACGCCCGCCTGGTGGCCTTCGCCCATCGGCGGCTCGGCACCGCTGATCAGGCCGAAGACTGCGTGGCCGAAGTCTTTCGCATCGCTTGGGAGGTGGCCCGCCGAACCCAGGACCCAGCGACGGTCTTGAGCAGCGGCTGGCTGTTCGCGGCCACCCGCAACGTGATCGCGCATCAGTGGCGTTCGGCTGGCCGCGCGGTCGAACTGGCCCGCGCCTATGCGGTGGAGCTTGACCGCCAGACCCAGTCGGACTGCCCGGAGGGCTGCCACCAGAGCCTCTTGGACGCGCTTGCCGAATTGCCCGCCGACCAACGCGAGCTGCTGATCGCCCGCTACTGGGATGGCCTAACCGCCAGCGAGGCGGGTTGCCTCCTAGGCATCAGCCCCGGCGCCGCCCGCGTGCGTACCCATCGGGCGCGGGCGGCCCTGAAACGACTCTTACCAACTCCTAAGGAGTAATCATGAATGTGAAACGGACTATGAGCCGTCTCAACCCGGTTGCCCCCGCCCGGCGCGGCCAGCCGCTTAGCGACCGCGCCGGAGACCAGCTCGCGGCCCTGTTGGCGGTTGACCCGGCGGCATCGGGCGCACCGTCAGTAAGCGCTTTTGTGGGGCCGTTTCAGCCGAAGCGCGCCCGCCCTGGTTGGCTACCCATCGCCGCGGGTGCGACAACTGTGGCCACCGCCATCGCCGCGATCACGGTGTTCGCCGTCCAGCGCGGCCCGGCACCCGCTCGCAGCTTCGCCACCCCGGCCGTCCTGACCGCCGAGGTCGTGGCGTCCACCCCTAGTGCGGAGGGCCATTACGGCCCGTCCGTGACGCTGCTGGTCACGCTGCCAACGATTGGCGCTCAGGACGGTTACGCCGCGTTCCGGGTTTGGTCTGCGGATAACGAAGCTCTCGTCACCGTGGGCGATGCCGCTTTGCCGACCATCGGCAGCACGTTCAGCTTCGTTTCCACCGGGCCAGGCGCCTACGAATTCGGGCCCAGTCAGGAAATGCCGTTTTACCTCAGCTTCACGTTGCTCGAAAGCGAAGCGGCGGCGTCGGAGTTCGCGACTGGGACGCCGGGCATCGTCGGCAGCGCGATCCGGGTGCCGGTCGACGCGGGCTCGAGCCCCGAGGCGGACTTGGCGAGCGGGACCGGTTTGGCCGCCTACACCGTGGAATGCGATCACCTCGCGGAGTCAGCCCCCGATTGGCCGTTCCCCGTGATCTTCACCCCGCCGACTGAGCCGGTCGGCGCGGTCTTCTACGCGCAAGGGACCGCGCCCTTCGCGTTCGAAAGCCGGGGGACGGGCGAGACACCTGTAGAACCCGCAGAAGGTGACGGCTACCTGCTGTATTTCGGTTCGTTCGCCCTCGGCGCCGCTGGGAATGACCGCGAGGCGGTGATCTCCGCCCTGGGCGCATACGAGGCGGACCCGACTGGGGAGTCTTGGATCAGCGAACGCGATGGTGATCGCCTGCCGGCCCCCCAGCGCGGCAGCTACTCGGTAACCTGCGACGAATGGCCTGCGAATCTTGCTGACATGTCTCCCGCTGAGTTGATCGCAGCGCTCGCCGAGGTCGGCCGGGAGACAGTCGTCAAATCGAGTAACAACGGTGCCCCAGCACTGGCCGGCCAATGGGTCTCCGTGTCGTGCTACGGCGACCCGACTGAGCCCTGCGAGATGTTCGTCGTCGAGGACTGACCGCGCCGCGCCCCGCCAGCGAAGCGAGAACGCGCTCGCCCGTCAATCCGAGGCAAATGTGGCCAGGCCTTCACACTGAGCGGCTAGATGGTACCGCCTTCTGCTATAGTCCATTCCGGCTCCGACCAGGAAATATGCACGCTGACCTACGCCGCGCTATAGTTTGCTCTACACCTCGGCAAGAAATGGTAAGGATCAGGTCAAGGGTTCGGTTTCTTTCCGGGGCTCCAGCGTCCGTCTTCCGGGCGGCGCGATTGATCACACGGCGGGGTAGCTCAGACGGTTAGAGCGCACGACTCATAATCGTGAGGTCGGGGGTTCGATCCCCCCTCCCGCTACAAACACGCAGGTCAGCGGCCTGTAAATATCATGAAGGAACCCTTGTAACAGTGTTATTAGGTTCGGAGTTGCCGCTTACTCGGCGTTAACTGGCTCCGTGACCGCGAAGCCGTCAAGCACGTCGCGGACATCTGGCCTACGGTTCGTGGCGGTGATGTAATGGCGTTGGGTGGTGGCTGTTCCGGTGTGGGTCAATTGTTTGGCTGCTGCGTCGATGCCGTGGCTGCGCTCGATGGCTGTGCCGACGGTTCGTCTCAGGAGCTGGGAGCGCGCCGCCCTGCGCCGAGCGGGCGCGGCGTTGATTGAGGGACCCAAGGCCTGTGGCAAGACCACCACGGCCTTACAGCGAGCCGCGAGCGAGGTCAGACTGGGTTTGCGTCCCGAGTTGCGCCGAGCCGCCCTAGTGGACCCTTTCGCGATTCTGCCTGGCCCGGTACCCCGCCTGATTGACGAATGGCAATTGGTCCCCGACCTTTTCAACGCTGTCCGCGCCGAGGTCGACCGGCGCCTGGCGGACGGCCAATTCATACTGGCAGGTTCTTCCGCTCCGGAGGAAGACCAGACCCGCCACAGCGGCGCGATGCGCTTCGCCCGGGTCGCGATGCGCCCCATGGCGTTGGTGGAATCGGGCGAAAGCGACGGCTCGGTCTCGCTCGCTCGGCTCTGGGAGGGACAACCGGCCCGCGGCGGAGAGCCAATTGACGGCCTAGGCGGCCTGGCCGAGGCCCTTTGCCGGGGCGGCTGGCCGTCGAATCTGCGCCGGGATCTTCCGGACGCGCTGGCGTCGAACCGCGATTACCTGAAGGCTATGGCTGGGACCGACATAATTACGCTGGACGGCGTGCGCCGTGACCCAACCAGGGTCAGGGCCCTGCTTTTCGCACTGGCCAGGAACACCGCTACTTACGTCTCCAACCGCACGCTCGCGGCTGACGCCGCCCTTTACGGCGACGCCCTCTCGACCAAGACCGTGACCGCTTACCTTGATGCTTTGGCGCGCCTTTGGGTGTTGGCGGACCAGCCAGCCTGGGGCGGTCAACTGCGCTCAGCGGCGCAAATCCGCCGGACACCGAAACGGCACTTAGTTGATCCCTCGCTGGCGGCTGCGGCGCTGGGGGCCACGGTCGAATCGTTGTCGCAGGACATGCCGACTTTTGGGCAGCTTTTCGAGTCGCTCGTGTTCCGTGATCTGACAGTGCTCAGTCAGGCCCTTGACGCGCAGGTAAGAGCCTTCAACCTAGGCGGCAGCGAATTGGACGCGGTGTTGGTCCGAGGTTTGGACTGGGCGGGACTCGAAGTCAAGTTGTCGGCCGCTGACCGGGCGGTGGACGCCGCGGCCACCAGTTTGCGCCGGATCGCCGCACGCATGGCCCGCCCGCCGCGTTTCTTGGCTGTCGTTACCGGATCAGGTCCGAGCTATGCCAGGGACGATGCCGTCCAAGTGGTTTCGATCCGCCACCTTGGGCCGTAAGGACTGGCTGTCGACTGCCGTGGTCGTCACCCTTGATCCGCCAGCGCTAGCTGAAGGTGACGGGTTTCGGGCAGCGCCACCCGCGTCTGGGCGAAGTCGCAGGATCTCGCGGTGACGGGAACGACGAGATCCCGCGACTTCGCTTCGCTCGGGATGACGGGGGCGCGCCGGTTAGCCGGTGGTGGAATCGCTTCGGCGGCGGCGTGACCAAACTAGCAGGGACAACCCCGCCAGCAGGAGGGCGCCAGCGGTGGCGAGCGTCGGGGTCAAGCCAGAAGCGCCGGTCAGCGGCAAGCTGGAGTCGGCGGACTTCGTCGGCGTTGGCGATGCCGTGCTCCCGCCTGGGGCGCCGTCACCTGAGCGATCATTACCCGTATCTTCGCCACCGCCCTGAGCGGGAGCGACAGCCAGCGTGGTCGGAAGTGCTGGGCCGTAAACCACCTGGCCGTCCTCCCCGGTCACGGCAACGGAGATTTCGGCGCCGTCGTGGACGGCATCGGCCGTAAAGCTGTAGGTCGCGCCTGTCTCGCCGGCGACCGGCGAAGCTTCGGCGGCGCCGACCGGCTTGACGTACCACTGATAGCGGTCCAGGACCGTCGCGGGTGTGACTGTGGCGGTCAGGGTTGCCGTCTGGCCAGCGGTGTACTCAGTGCTGCCCTCAACGGCAACGACCTGGGGAGCGGGGGCGCCGTGATCGTCAACCTCGATCGTGACCGGGTCCGCTGTGTGCGTCACCGAGCCGCTGACCAGCCGTTCCACCGTGACGATAGCCCCGTTGAGAGCCGGTTCAGCCGTGATTGTGAAGACTGGGCCGTCGGTCCCGCCGAAAACACTCGGCACGGCTTGGTCGGCCCTTTGAACGTACCAGCGGTAAGTGGCGGGCGTGGCATCCTCGGGCGTCAGCACGGCGGTTAGCGTGATCGGACGGTTCGAGTGGTAGTGCCCGGCCAAGCCGAGTATCGACAAGCCCGCTGGCGTCGGTTCGGCGATGGTGACCGTTGCCGCACTGGACCCGGAGGGTTGGGCCAGGTTAGTGAGCTTCGGCACGAAGTGGGCGGTGATTTGGTGTATGCCCAAGGACAGGCTGTCAGTGACGAATTCCGCTTCGCCGTCCTCAAGGGCTTCGTGTCCCAGCACAGTGGAGCCATCGCGGAACTCGACGTATCCCTCGGCGCTGTCCGGATCAACCATGGCGTGGAGTTCGACCTCATCGCCAAGGGTGATCGGTTGGCTGCCGTGGACGTGCATCGTGGTGGTGGTGGCGGCTGGAGTCGGCAAGTCGCCAACCACGAAGGTGTAAACGGCAGTGTCGCTGACCGGATTACCGCCCACCGCCGCTTCGGCTTTGACGGTTAGGTTGTAGATTCCGGCGGCGGTGAATGCCCAGTTAGCGTGCATGTGGACGTTCCCGCGGGTAAAGCTCTTGTACGCTGACTCGTCACTGGACCAGAGTCTAGTGACGCTCCCAAAAGAGCCGGTTTGCCAGAGTTCGACATCACCTGGTCCGTCGACATCAACCAAAGTCAGAGCAGTGGCGTCGCCATCGAGGGTCCCGAGCGGGACCGATTCGGTGGAGAATCCCGGCCAGGTCTCACCCGCTGTGTAAGTCTGCGGCGCCAACCAGACGGTCGAACCTTCGCCGGCGACGAACTCGTAGCCAGCGGGAAGGGCCGCCACCCGTAAGCCGTTAGAGATGTGGAACCAGACGGAACCGGCCTCATAGCGGGTGTGAAGCTCTGGGGTGTCCGCCTTCGATGCCAGGACTAGCTGGCCGCCCTCCCAGAAGGTGGAGATCGCGTCGGTGTGGACGCCCGCGATTACCGTCCTGGTGGCGGGGGCGGGCGCTGGGCCTTCGGTCGCGTAGGCTTGGCCGCCGGTCGCGGCGAAGAGGCTGGCCACAAGCCCGGCGCTGCTCAGCGTCACGGCGGCCTTCCTGGGGGCTTTCATATGTCGGGTCCTTTCCGGGGATGAATCTGGTCTTTGGCCCTGGGGGTTGAGCCCACAAGGCCGTCTGCGCCGCCGCCTACCCCCGGTTTGACTTGGCGGCGCAGTTCCTCACGCGTTGCGACAATGAGAATCATTCGCATTCTCACTTTGCCATCAGCGTAATCACTTGTCAACTGCGGCGTCTTGGCGGCGCAGTACCATATATGTCATGTTCAAGACCACGCTGTATATTCCGGACGCATTGAAAAGTGCCGTCGAGAGGGAGGCTGCCCTCAAGGGGACTTCCGAAGCTCAGGTGATCCGCGAGGCCATTGCCGCGCGGGTTGGCGCAGCGGAGCAGGCTCGCCCCCGAGGAGGCTTCATGACTGGTGATTGGGAACCCGTGGATTGGAATTCCGATGATTGGTTGGAAGGGTTCGGTCGGCTGTGATTGTCGACACAAGCGCCCTGCTCGCTTTTTTCCACCCAAAGGAAAGCCACCACCGGTCGGTTTACGCGCTGTTGAGGGAAGCACGAGAGCCGCTGATCGTCTCGCCCTATGTCCTGGCGGAGTTGGATTACTTGGTGGCGACTCGTGCTGGAGTCGCCAACGAGTTGGCGGTCCTCAGAGAGTTGTTGTCGCGCGCCTGGACTCTGGCCAGTGTAAGCCGCGCTCAGTTGGACGAGGCGGTGGATTTGATTGACCGTTATGCCGACCAAGGGATCGGGTTGGCGGACGCGGTCAATGTGGCTTTGGCCAACGCAAACAGGACTAGGCGGATCGCCACGCTTGACCACCGGCATTTCAGCGTTCTGCGCCTGGCGGACGGCGCCCCTGTCGAGATAGTCCCATAACTGCCGAGGCGGCCCGCGCCGCGCCGCTGGTCTCCAGCACGGCACTCTTGACCGCAAAAGGGGGAACGGAAGGGGATTGAGGTGAGCCTTACCTAAGCGGTATGCTGCTGGAGCGGAGAACACCCGTACCCCACACCGGCAGTGAAGACACAGGCTACGACGATGGCAAAAGCCCCGACCACCGGCATTGAGGCCAACCCCGCCTCCTCCTCTAGCGGCGTTCCCACCAGCGGCGTTCCGGTAAGTGACGCGCCAATCAGTGGCACTCGAACCGGTCGGGTCATTCCCCGCGCTGACGCTGTGACCGGCGGCAACAGCACTGGTCCGGGGCTGTTCCAGGCGGTGCGGGGACGCCTCGGCGTGATCGCGGCCTTGAGTTTGGTGGGCGCGGCCACCAGCATCTTTCCGTTGATCGCGATTGTGGAGCTAGCCCGGACGCTGGCACCAGCGATGTCCGGCCAATCAATCGACGAAGACAAGGTTTGGTGGATCGTCGGCGCGGCGGCGGGAGCGTTGATCATTAGCTTCGTGACGGCCGGTGCCTCAGCTTTGGTCAGCCACCTGGCGGATAACGACCTGCAACTCGACCTGCGTCAACGAGTGGTTGAACACCTGCGCCGACTGCCGTTGGGATGGTTCGACCGAGGCTCGAGTGGCCTGGTCAAGAAGGTCGTTGAGGACGACATCTCCGCCCTGCACCAACTGATAGCCCACGCGATCCAAGACTTCATCACTTCTGTCACCGTGCCGGTGATAGCGCTGGTCTATCTTCTTACCGTCGATTGGCGGTTGGCGCTGGTTAGCTTGACGCCGCTGGTCGCGGCCATAATCTGTTTCGCCATGATGATGGCTCGGTCCACGCCGCGCTATGAGGAATACGACGCTTCCCTAACTCGGTTGAGTGCCGCCACTGTTGAATATGTCCACGGCATAGCCGTAGTCAAAGCCTTTGGTCAGGTCGGCCGCAGCCATGACCGCTACCGCCGCGAGACCACCAGCTTTGCCCACTTCTACGACGAGTGGAACCGGGACACCAACCGTTTCGCCACGGCCGGGGAATTGGTCACTTCGCCACCGGTGGTGATGGCGTTGCTGGCGGCGGCGGCAGCCGGGTCCATCGCTGCTGAGTGGGTCGACCCAATCGACACGTTGCCCGCGTTGTTGCTTGGTCTTGGTCTGACGGCTCCGCTCGGCAAACTCGAGTGGTCCGCGCAGTTCCTGCGGGAAGGGTTCAAGTCCAGGCAATCCCTAATCCAGTTCCTCGGCCAGCCAACTGTGACCGAGCCGGACGAGCCGCGCACACCAGCCGACCCCCAGGCCAGTTACGATCAGGTTAGCTTCGGCTATGAGGCGGACTTCCAAGTACTTCACGACATCACTGCGGCCTGCCCGCCGGGCACAGTCACCGCGTTGGTTGGACCCTCCGGCTCAGGCAAGACCACCTTGGCGCGCCTGCTGCCACGCTTCTATGACGCCAACGCCGGTCGCGTCGCCATTGGGCAAGTTGATGTTCGAAGCATTGCCAGCGGCGACCTCTACCGGCAGGTCGGGTTCGTCTTCCAAGACGTCTATCCGCTGCGCGCCAGCCTGCGTGACAACATTCGCCTGACGCGACCCGATGCGACCGAGGACGAAGTGATCCAAGCTGCCCAGGTGGCTCAGATTCATGACCGCATAATGAGCGCCCCCCGCGGCTACGACTCGGTTCTGGGCGAAGACGTGGTGCTGTCCGGCGGCGAAGCCCAGCGCTTGACGATAGCCCGCGCTCTGATCACCGACGCGCCGCTGTTGGTGCTGGACGAGGCCACCGCGTTCGCCGACCCGGATTGCGAAGCCGCGATCCAGGCCGGTCTGAGCGCGCTGGCCCGCCAGCGCACGTTGCTGGTGATAGCGCATCGACTGCACACCATCGCCAAGGCCGACCAAATACTGGTGGTCAGTGAGGGCCGGATCGTGGAGCGCGGCCAGCATGAAGACCTGGAGCGGGCCGGGGGCCTTTATCAAGACATGTGGCAGCGCTATGAGCCAAGCCGTGAATCAAGCCGTGAACCAAGAAGTGGATCAGGAAGTGGATCAGGAAGTGAGCCAAGCCGTGGATTAGGCCCCGAGTCAGGACTTGAACCAGGCCCTGAATCAGGCCCGGAATCAGGCCGCAACCCAGGACTTGAATCAGAGCAGACGGTCGCAGAAAGCGAGGCAGGGCGATGATCCGGCGACTGATCGCCCTGGCTGACAGCCCGACCCGCCGGGCGTTGCGGCGAATCGTGGTCCTGTCCGTGGCGGCGGCAGTTGTCCAAGGCGTTGCCTTCGTGTTGCTGGTGCCCTTCTTGACCGCCTTGCTGTCCGGGGACAAAGAAGGGATGTGGCTGTGGCTGGCGGTGTTGGCGGCGGTCGGGCTGGTCTACGGCATCGTCGGCTGGAATCTTGGCATACAAGGCACCAACGCGGGCGCTCTCGTGGTGGCGTCTTTACTGCGGGTGCTCGGCGACCGGCTGGTGGAACTGCCAGTCGGCTGGTTCGCGAAAGACCGCACGGGCGAATTGACCGATGTCGCGTCGCGCGGGGCAGTCTTCACTTCGGCTGCTCCTTACGCCATGCTCAGACCAATTATCGCCGGGTTCGTGACACCGGCAACCGTGCTGGTCGGCGCGTTGGTAATCGACTGGCGGATCGGGTTGACAATGGCGGCTTGTGTGCCGGTGATGTGGCTGGCCTATCGGCGAATTGAACGTCAAGTGGGGCGAGCTGACCGCGAACACGCGGCAGCGGTGGGCGAAGCGGCGGCGCGGGTAATCGAGTTCGCCCGCGTCCAACCGGCGCTGCGGGCAGCCGGAGACAACCCATTAGCTAGGCGCTTGATCGACAGCGCCTTGCGCGGCCAGCATTCGACCGG
>JAIRNM010000132.1 GCA_031258055.1 Bifidobacteriaceae bacterium | reverse complement strand
CCAGCGACACGGGAACCAGGTGATGGCGCTGTGTTAAAGGGCGGGCGGCTTCCTCGACCGCCCGCCCTAACTCGGCTAGTTTACCGCTGAACTGGGGGAGGGCCAGATCGGCGCTGGCTAACGCCACCCTCCCGTAAGCGGTCAAGGAGTGATGGGAAAGACCGCGATGGCGTGGTCTTAGGTCAGCGCCGGAGACGCGCAAGCAGCCGACGGCTCGGCCGCTGAGAACGGAAATGGCGTTGATCACATCGCCCACGGCCAAACCGGAGAAGCCCCACGGCGTGTCGGAGCCAAGGTTGCCGGGTCCTTGGACGCAGATCGCTATGTCGGCCTGGGCGACGTGTTTGGCGGCCAACAAAGCCGACTGCACAGACACTGCTTCTAAGTCACCGCCATAGGCTTGACCAGCGGTAATAGTGGTGCTTAGAGTACCGTCGGCGACAAGGCGGGCGACCGTTCGGGAGAAGGCAATCGGGAGGGCGGCGCCATCGGTCATGATGTAGGCAAGGCGAGGCGGGGTGGCGGCAGCGGCGACGGCATCGTGCGAAATGGCGGCGCAAATGGCTGGCAGCGACGAATGCAAGTCCGCCACAACGACTGGCATACCCTCCAACGATTCGGCTTTAGCCAAGGTGTCGTGGTAGGGCGAATGGGGCGAATCGACGCCGCGGGCGACCACCTGCAGAGGTGTGTACCGGGCTTTCACCAGATAGCCGCTGTCTGTGCCGATGTCGGGACAGGCGACAGCGGGCACTGGCCTAGGATTCCGCGCTTGGGCCTCAGCTTCCTTGTCTGCTTGGTCTGCACCGGTGAGCCCGTCGCCGACGGCGTGCGGCAAGGCGGCGGGGGAGACAACGAAGGCGAAACCGCCGGTGCCCAAGCCTAAGGTCAAGGCTTGGAGGTTGAGCCAAACCTCGTCCCCGTCGGTGAGGGTGCCAACCAAATCGGTGTAAGCGATCGCTGCGATCAGCGAACCGTCGGCTAGCTGACAGTCCAACTCCTGGAGCCCCGGCCGGGTGGTGATCACTGCCACAACTACGCCGCGCGCCCACTGAATCGAAGCAACCACGCGGTCAACGTTATACGTTTGATAGGTGAGCGCAGTCGATCAGGCGGCCACTCGGCTGTTGAACATGATTATTGCCTTGATGGTGCACCGCCGCGGCCTCTCACGCGAACAACTCATGGACATGGTTGGCACCGCCAACGAGCGGGCTTTTGAACGCGACAAGGCCGCCTTGCGGTCGGTTCTGGGCGTCACCCTGGAGGAATCTGACCGGGGCCATTACCGGCTCAGCGCCGAAGGCTACGCCATGGGGCCGCTTCATTTCAGCCACACGGAACACGCTGCCATTTCGCTCGCTTTGGGGGCTTGGCGCGGCACCGAAATCGAATGGGCGGCGCGTGGAGCCATGACCAAGCTGGCGCCGCTGACCGATGACGATGACCCAGATGGGATTGTGGACCCGACGGACGGGCTGAACACCGCCCTGTACGCGCCAGCAGCCGGGGCCAGCGAGATTCTTAGCGCCATGGCTGAGCGGCGGCGGATCGCCTTCGACTACGTCACTGGTTCGACCGGGGAAGTGGCCAGACGCTTAGTCGAACCTTGGCGGCTCGGCAAACGGGGCGGTTCTTGGTATTTGCTCGGGTTCGACTCGGACCGCGGAGCCGAGCGGGTGTTCTCGCTGCGGCGAGTCTTGGGCGTGGTTGAGCTTGTTGGGGAAGCGGAGGCCTTCACCCCTCCGGCTCCGCAGTTGGCAGCGGCCCGGCTGGCCAGCGCTTTGGACCGCGACGAGCCGGGCCCCGTGTTGGTTGTCGCCAACGAGGCGGCCGAACGCTTGTTGGCGCTTCAAGGAGCCGAGCCGGTGGCGGACGCCGACCGCCCGATTTGGCGCCTATCGGGTGCCTCCGTCTTCGACTTGGCGGCTTGGGCTGGTGCCGTCGAAGTGCTTGAGCCCGCAACTGTGCGGGAGGCAGTCATTGAGCGTTGGCGCGGCGCGGCCGCCGCCCACACGGGAGTCGGTGCCGAACCTTCGCCGTACCGGCGCGCCGTCCGGCCCGTGCGGCGCGCTCCGAAGGAGGACGCCGCTGCCCGCGCTGCCCGCCTGGTCTCGATGGTCTCCTATCTGGCAGACCGGGGCAGCGTGCCGCTGGCCGACCTGGCCCGCCGTTTCCAGGTCAGCGTCAAGGAGGCCCATGATGACCTTTTCCGCCTCTGGACGGATGTGGGCCGTTCCGCGGCGGGCGGCGATCTCCTGGACTTCTCCTGGTCAGATGATGAATCATGGGTCGCCTTAGTTGACTCGCAAGGTTTGGACCGACCGGTCCGGCTGTCCGCGATTGAGGCGATCAGTTTGATCGCGGCGCTGCGTTCAATTGAGAGTGCGGACGGTCTGAGCGAGGCGACGGCGGCAGCCAGCGCTCGGGCCAAACTGGAAGCGGCGCTGGGGCCGGTCAGCGGAGTCGATTTCGCTTTGCCCCAGGGCGGTCCCGTCTTGGAGGGTTTGCGTGAGGCGATTGGGCTAGGACAGCGGTTGGCTTTCCGCTACACCAACCAGCAGGGCGTGGAAACCAGGCGCCGGGCCGATCCGCTGGAGGTGTACTCCAGCGGCGATCATTGGTTGGTCGCGGCTTGGGACCTCGACGCGCAAGCGGAACGGCATTTCCGGTTGGACCGGATAGCTGAACTTGACCGGACCGGCCAAGCTGAATCGCATCCCTACCGCCCGCGCCGGGCTGGATGGTCGGCCCGGGCCGAACTGGTGGTAGACGCCATCTTCGCGCCGAGTGAGCGCTGGCGGGCGGAAGAACTGGAGACGCTGGCGCCACCGCTGCCCCTGCCCGGCGGATCCCTCCAAGTCAAATTGGGTGTGGTGAACCCAGACTGGATCACAGCGATGGCTCTGGGCGCTGGCGGCGCCATTGAGGTCCTTCAGCCAGCGGCAGTACGCGAACGAATCGTTGAAGCGGCCAAGCGGCAATCCGTCACTTACTTGCGTAATGACTTGTCTGTAAACCCAACACCAACCGCGGTAGTCCGCGCCCAGTCGGCAAGTAAGCACTAAGCTTTGGGTCCGTGTGGTTTTGGATATGGACCGGCCTGATCCTCGGGTGGCTCGTTGGCGTGTTCTTTGGTCTGCGCTGGCTTTGGCGTCAGTTCAAAGAACTAATGGAGGCGTTCGGGGCTGCCAGTGAACTGGCGACCACCCGTCTTGCGCCAGCCGCGACACCCTCCCCAATCCCTGAAGTGGCGATTTTCGCCAGCGCGGAGGATTTGGCGACGCGTTTTAGCGCGCGAGCGGAGCGTATCGGGGCGCGCCGACGGCGGCGGCGCGAACGTCATCAGGCCGCTTACGACCGCTGGGCAGTGCTCGCCGGGTACGCAGAAGCGGAGAAATGATATGGCCGTACTTGGGGTAGTGGTGAACCCGACGGCCGGTAAAGGCAAAGCCCAGAATCAAGGTATCCGTGCCGCCGAACTCTTGAAGGCGCGGGGCCACGAAGTGGTGGACCTTAGCGCTGAGGACTTGGCCACCGCCCGCAAGTCAATCCGTCAAGCGGTGGTGGACGGGCTGGATGCCTTGATCGTCGGCGGCGGCGACGGCATGACCCACTTGGGGGTCAACGTGGTGGCCGGAACCACTTTGCCGCTCGGCATAATCCCCCTTGGCACCGGCAACGACGTGGCCCGCGTTCTGGGCGTTCCGCGCCATGATCTCGACGCGGCCGTGCGGGTGATCGAAGAGGGCCTCGAATACGGACCGCGTGTAATCGACGCGGTCCTGGTCACGGACACAAGCCACTCAATGTCGGAATGGTACGCCGGTGTGCTTTCGGCTGGGTTCGACGCCGCTGTCAACGCCCGGGCCAACGTGTTGAAATGGCCTCGCGGTGAGTCGGTCTATGTGCGGGCTTTGTTCAAGGAACTGTCCCACTACAAGCCCTATGGCTTCGAGATCGACATTGACGGTGAGTTGGCTTGGCAATCCGCCGCCGCTTTGGTGGCAGTGGCGAACGGCTCAGACATTGGCGGCGGGATGCGTATAGCGCCGGACGCCTCCATCGACGACGGACAACTTGACGTGGTGATCGCTGGCCCGGTCTCCACCGCCACGCTGATAACAGTATTTCCCCGGGTCTATCGCGGCACTCACATTAGCCATCCGGCGGTGACGGTTCTGCGCGGGCGCGAAGTGACTGTCAAACCCCGCCCCGACCTAGGCGCCACGCCTCCGGATGCTCACACCGATGGCGAACGGGTCGGTCCGCTGCCGCTCCAATGCCGCTGCGTACCCGGGGCGTTGCGAGTGCTAGCGGGCTGGCGGTGAGTTCAGCCGCTGAGGCCTACGCCGCTTTTCGAGCCCGTCAGAAGCAGGCGCCGATCGACCGTTTCGCCGTCGGCCTGGGTTTTGAGTTGGACACCTATCAGCGTCAGGCCTGCGAAGCGTTGCTGGCGGGGGAGTCCGTCTTGGTGGCCGCACCGACCGGGGCGGGCAAGACGGCTGTCGCTTTGTTCGGCATCGACCAAGCTTTGGGTGTCGGGGCTTTCGGCCCTCGGGATACCGCGGTAGGGTCTCTGGCCGATGCCGTCGCCGCCGGTCAGGTGACGGGGCAGCGGCGCGCCTTTTACACAACGCCAATCAAAGCCCTGTCGAACCAGAAGTTCAGGGAGTTGTCTGAGCGTTACGGCAGCGGGCAGGTTGGCCTGTTGACCGGCGACCAGTCGATCCGTCCGGACGCGCCGGTAGTGGTGATGACGACAGAAGTGCTGCGCAACATGCTCTACGCTGACGCTTCGGCTCTGGTCGGCCTGGACCTCGTGGTTCTCGACGAGGTCCACTACCTGGCTGATCGCTTCCGAGGACCGGTCTGGGAGGAAGTGCTGATCCAGCTACCTCAGGCGGTGACAGTGGTGGCGCTTTCGGCTACTGTCTCGAACGCTGAGGAGTTCGGTGAGTGGCTGGCACTGGTGCGCGGGACCGTTCGGGTGGTTGTTTCCGACGTGCGGCCTGTGCCGCTGTGGCAGCATGTGCTGACAGCCGAAGGGTTGATGGACTTATACGCGCCAACTGCCTCGGGGCGGCCCTCGACCAGCCTCAACCCGCGCCTCGCCTTGATCGGTGTCCGCAGCGCGGGGCGCGCCGCCCGGAACTCGGCGCGGGCTGGAAGGGGCGCTGGGCGCGGCGAACGGCATCGCCCCGGACCGGGAGGCTTGCGTACTTTGCCTCGGTTCGCCGTGACCCAAACCTTGGATCGGGAGGGTCTGCTGCCCGCCATCTATTTCGTTTTCTCGCGCGCCGGTTGCGAAGCGGCGGCAGAGCAATGTTTCGCTTCTGGCTTGGTGTTGACAACGCCCGCCGAATCGAAGAGGATTCGTCGAGTCTTGGAGCGCCGAGCCTTGGCTTTGGCACCAGCCGACTTAGCGGTAGTTGGGTTTTCCCATTTCCTGGAGCAGGCGGCGGCCGGTTTCGCGCCCCATCACGCTGGCATGCTTCCGTTGTTCAAAGAAGCGGTCGAGGAGTTGTTCCAGGCCGGTTTGTTGAAAGTGGTGTTCGCAACGGAAACGCTGGCGCTGGGAATCAACATGCCAGCCCGCACTGTGGTGATAGACCGGTTGGACAAATGGGACGGCGCCAGCCACACCGATCTAACACCGGGGGAGTACACCCAGTTGACGGGCCGGGCGGGACGGCGCGGCATTGATGTGGAGGGGCATGCTGTCGTGGTGGCGGGGCCACGTGTCTTGCCCGCCCGGGTCTTGCCGTTGGCCTCGAAACGGACCTATCCGTTGCGCAGCG
>JAIRNM010000063.1 GCA_031258055.1 Bifidobacteriaceae bacterium | reverse complement strand
AATCGACCACCCGGACCCGACCGTCGCCCAAGTCTTCGAGCCGATCAATCCGTCCTCTTAAACGGACCGGTAGATCAGTCGCGCCAGACGTCGCGATCTTCGCTTCTAAAGCGGCCACGTCCCGGTGGGCTAGCTGGTAGATACCCAGACGACGGACCATCTGAGAAGCACTCGCTCGCAATCGGCGGCCGGTGTATCCCTCGCCCAACTGGAGCTCAGACCAGTGCCGCTCTAAGTGCTCTTCCAGTTCTTCCGGACCAGCCGCCGGATAACGTTCCGCCAACCAATGGATCAAGGTTCCAATCCGGGCCTGATCACCGGTTTCCTTGCTACCGCCCGCTTTCTCTAGGGCCCATTGCAACGGACAGTTTGACAGCGAGTCGACCCGGGAAGGACTGAGCACTGGCTTGGCGCCGCTTGGATAGAGCGGACGGTCAACCGACGGCGACAACTGGCCGGGCCATTCAGACGGCGCCGCTCCGTCCACTCCGAGCGCCGCCAGGATGGCCAGGACGCGCGCCGATCCACCCCGGTCTGTCCCCCCAATCAGCTGATAACGAGCCTGAGCGACAGTTCCGCGCAAGTCAAAAGGCCATCTCCGACTGCCACCGGCCCCCTCCTGGTAGTCGAAAGCGTGCGGCGCGGCATCGGAAGCATCCTCCGAATGAGCCGCCAGCCAGCGAAAGAAGCGCGAGGGCTGTTCGTCTTGGTTGGCGACAGCCACTGCCAAAACAGCGCTCCGGGCGCGCGACAGGGCCAACGCGAAAGTTCGGGTCTCCTCCTCCAGGACACCGCGGCGGCGTTCAGTCCCGAGCGGCTGCACGTCTTTGCCGTCCAGAATGTCAGCCAATTGTCCGGCGCCTAACAGCGTGTCGCGTAAACGCAGGTCCGGCCAAACGTCCTCCTCCAATCCAGCCAGTGCGACGACCTCCCATTCCCGGCCCACCGCCGCTGTGGCGGTCGAAACTGTCACCCGATCACCGGCTGGGGCGTGCGCCGCGATCGTGTCACTGGGAAGCTGCTGCGCTTCCAAGTAACGGACGAATCCGACCGGGCCTGATCCAGGCTTGCGGGCATCATGACGCCCGGCGGCGGCGAAGAGCGCTAGGACGGCGTCTAGATCCGCGTCCGCCCTGACACCGCGTGGGCCGCCAGCCAGGGCCAACTCCGCCCACCGTGCGGCCAGTTCGGTGGCCTGCCAGATGGCCCAAAGCACTAGGCTGGCGCCCGCGCTCCGCCGACTGACTGCTTCACGGCCCGCCGTCAAGGCGGCGCGGAGCCGCTTGATGTTCGGCTTCAAGCGGTCTGGGACCGCTGCCTCAAGCCACTCGTAATCCGGGGCCGAACCGCCGTCCCGCAGCAATCGAACCAGCAGCTCTTCCGGTCCCAGTCCCGACCCGGCCTGGCGTCCTGAACGGCTGAGGTGACGGCGCAAAAGCCGCAGGTCGGCGGCATCGAGTCCACCAATCGACGATGCCGCCAGTTGGGTCGCCAGAGCTGGGCTCAGGCGGGAAGGCTCGGCCGCGCACTCCATCAACGTGACTAACGGAGCCACCGCCGGATGGTCGGTGGCCAGAACCTCCGAACCGGGAACCCGGACGGGAAGCCCGGCGCCAGCCAGCAGCGACCGGAGCAGCAGTACCTGCCCGGCTGTCCGAGTCAGCACCGCCATCTCTCCCCATTTGACGCCTTCTACGACATGCGCCCGCCGCAGGCGCCCGGCGATCACGGCCGCGACCTCAGCCTGGGATCCGGCTTGGGCCACCTCCACCACGCCAGCTTTCCCGCCAACCCCATCAACGCCCGTCGGCTCAGCCGCCCCAACCCCTCCGGCCGGAGTGACTTCGCTACTCCGATCCTTCAACGCGGCGGCCGCGGTTGGCAGCTTCAAGGCCCGCCGCGAGCGCCCCGAAGGGCGTAGGCGCCGCACGGCCTGACTCGAAGCAGCCAAGAGCGCCCCGGATTGGCGCCAGCTAGTTCCCAATACCGCCTCGCGCGCCTCCCACCCCACCGGCGAGGGGCTGAGCGACTGTGCTAGCTGGGCGGGCAGAGCGCCCCGGAATGACTGCGCGGCGGTGTCCGGACTTCCCAAGCAGACCACCTGTGCCCCTTGGGCAGCCAAGACCGCCATCAGGTGGTGCAACGCCAGTGAAGCCTCTTGATAGTCGTCCGCGATGACCAGGTCCCAAGCGGGACGAAACTCCGCTTTCAGCCGCTCCGTCTGACCGCGGATGGTCAGCGGTTCCTCCCAGTCCCGCAGGCAAAGCTGGGCTTGGGACACCAAGGCCGCCGCGTCCAGCTTCAAACCAGCATCCGCCGTGTTGCGCAAATCGAGGGTGTCAAGATAGCGCTGGTAGAGGTAAGCCGCAGCCACCCATTCCGACCGCCCCCGTTCGTGCCCCAGTTCGGCCAAACCGACCGCGTCCAGGCCACGCTCCGCCGCCCTCATCAACAGGTCACGCAATTCCTTCAAAAAGGCGGGCAGGCCCCTAGCTTCCGGCAACACCCACTCGGGCCAGGGCACGCCGGGCGCATCGCCTTGGCTATCGGCACGCAGGAGGTCGTCCAGAGCAGCGGTCTGCTCCGCCCCGGTGACCATCTGCGGCTGATAGGCCCGCGCCGCCGCCAGGGCGTTTTCCAATGGCAGAGCTGCCACTGCCTCCGCCCTTGCCTCCAAAATGGTCATGGCCAACGATGCCGGCGTTACCGCTGGCCGCCCCTGAACCGCCCGCCCAACCCGGCGCACAATCCGCGCCGACAGTTCAGCCGCACTGTGACGGTCGGCGCTCAGCACCACCGCGCGCCGCCCACTTCCCAGGGCCGATGCCGCCGCCAACTCCGCCACCAGGGTCTTGCCGGTACCGGGGAAACCAAAGACACTGACAGGACCGCCCTGCTCAATCAGCGACAACACTTCAGTTTGCGATTCGTCTGAGCGCACCTGGACCAACGGCGGGGCACTCAGATCAAGTTTCAGTTCGGTGCGCTTCGTTCGCATCTATCAATCACACCACGGACCTCTGACACGGTAACGATCACGCCGGGTCGCACCCCAACAACCGCCGCCGACGGCATCGACCCTGGCGGTTAGGCATCGGGTGTGTGCCAGTTGATGACCTGTAGTCCGGCGACCCGCGAGAACTCGCGGACATTGCGGGTGACGAGTGCGGCTTGGTGACGCAGAGCCGTGGCCGCAATCAGGATGTCATGTGGGCCGATCACCTCACCCCGGCTTTCCAATTCGGCACGGAGGGAGGCGGCGAGGCGCGCACACTCGCCGTCGAAAGGTGCCGTCCACATTGGGAGCAGCAGGGTCTCAAGCGCTTGTAAGCGGCGCCCGGCCTGCCCGGGACCAAGCCGCGCCAGGCCATATCGCAACTCGTAAGCGACCACAGCGGGAACACCAACGTCGTCCGGCGAGAGAGCCTGGAGTCGGGGAACCACTTGAGGGTCGCCGCGAAAGTAGTAGCTGATGGTGTTGGCGTCGAGCAAGAGCATGGTCAGAAGTCCACGCGAGGCGTATCCACAGCCATATCTAGCTGATCTGGCCGCAGGGGGAAATCGGGGAAGGCTCCGGCTAAGCGCTGGAATTCATCCGGCCATCCCCGCCGACCGGCTGAGCGGATCAAGTCGGCCACCCAGCGGCTCTTCGAGACACCGCTGGCTCGCGCCGAGTCTTCGAGCAACTGCTGAGTCTGCGGGTCCAGGTAAAGAGTGACTTGGGCCATTTGGTTCCTCCAAAGTCCGCGGGTTAGAGAGCCCGATGCGCTCAATCCGCAGTGTGATCGACACGTCGCGTATATGTGCAAGTATACGCTGGGACGCAGTATTCGTCTGTGGACCCGCTATCAACGGGGCCGCCGTAGCCAACGCGACGGACCCGCCACCACGGCATCGGCAGCGGAAAGTGGCGCTGATAGCGGTGATCGCCGCCTTGGCGGTAGG
>JAIRNM010000051.1 GCA_031258055.1 Bifidobacteriaceae bacterium | reverse complement strand
GCTGAGCGGGTTCATCTGATGGCCGCGAGCGATCAAGCTGCGCGCCCGACCCGCCTGCGTCGGCGCGACGTGACGGTTCAACACCGGTCGCATCACTGTGATGATTTGGCTTTCCGTTCCCTTGGTGTCCCGACGGCGCCGTTGTCGCACGCCTGGGTTGACGCGGTGCGCTTGCTCGGCCATGAGCAAAACTGGCGTCCTTGGGAGAGTGAACCGGTCTTCGCGCGAGGCCGGTTCACGTCTCCCACAAAACGCCAGTTCTTGGCAGCGGTTCAGCTTGGTGATGTTTTAATCCGTCGAGACAGGCCCCTGACCTCGATCGATGAATTGGGGGCTTGCACTGACGCGACCAAAGGACCCGGCATGAGGCTCGCGCGGGCAGCGCTGGCGAGGCTTCGCCCGCGCACTGATTCGTTGATGGAGAGCTGGTTACGGCTGGTCGTTTGGGACGCTGGTTTTCCAGAACCGCGAGTCAACCATGAGATTCGATTCGCCAGCGGGCGCCGGTACTTGGATTTGTCCTGGCCTGAATCCAAGATTGCCTTGGAGTATCACGGCCGCCAGCACTTCGAGGATGCCGACCAGGCGTATCAGGATTTCGGGCGCCGGGCCTGGCTTCATGACATGGGCTGGACCCTGGTCGAGGCGGTCCACGCCGACCTGCTTGATCCGTCAGCGTTGTTGGGGCGGCTGGGCGCCCTACGTTGGTAAAGAATCGGGATTGGGCCGTGGGTTGGGGTGGCGGCATCGCCTGCCGCTGTCCGAAAACGGCTTTGACGACCAAGATTCGCTCGTGAAAGCCGTTTCCGGACAAGCGCGCACTTGGCCCGTTTTGGCCCCGACGCGCTGACCTGGGACGATGCCGTGGGTTGGGGTGGCGGCATCGGCCGCTGCTGTCCGAAAACGGCTTTGACGGCCGGGATTCGCTCGTGAAAGCCATTTCCGGACAGCCGGGTAGTCAGCGGGTATCGGGATGACGCGAGGTGGCGGCATCGGCGGTCTGGTCGTTGCCGGTGTGGGGCACGGCCTACCATGGAAGCCATGGCCACCGAAGATATCCCGGCTGAACTGCGCGCTCTGACCACGACTTTTGAGTCGATCGCGCAGGTCACCGACCCGACGGAACTGAAGGCGCGGATCGCGCGTCTGTCCGATGAGGTGGCGGAGCCGGGGCTGTGGGACGACCAGGAACGGGCCCAGAAGAAGACGTCGCTGCTGTCGCACGCTCAAGGCGAGCTGGAGAAACTTGAGGCGATGCGATCACGCCTTGATGACCTCAGGGTTCTCTACGACATGGCGACCGAGGCGGCTGACGCCGAGGCTTTCGAGGAGGTCCGTGAGGAGCTTTCGGCGGTGCGAACCGATCTGGCGGACATGGAGATCAAGACCCTGCTCAACGGCGAGTATGACGGACGCTTCGCGGTTGTCACGATCCGTTCGGGCGCTGGCGGTGTGGACGCGGCCGACTTCGCGGAGATGCTGCTCAGGATGTATCTGCGTTGGGCCGAACGGCACGCTTACCCAGTCAAAGTCTTGGACACCTCCTACGCCGAGGAAGCGGGGTTGAAATCTGTTACCTTCCAGGTTTCGGCGCCCTACGCTTACGGCAACTTGTCAGTTGAGGGCGGCACCCATCGTCTGGTCCGTATCTCGCCCTTCGATAATCAAGGGCGCCGTCACACTTCCTTCGCGGCGGTCGAGGTCATTCCCTTGATTGAGGACACCGACCACATAGACATACCGGAATCAGAGATCAAGGTAGATGTTTTCCGGTCCTCCGGTCCCGGCGGACAATCAGTCAACACCACTGATTCGGCCGTTCGGATGACCCACCTGCCGACCGGCATTGTTGTGTCTATGCAGGATGAGAAGTCCCAGATTCAGAACCGAGCAGCGGCTTACCGCGTGCTCCAGTCACGCCTGCTGGTGTTGCGGCGGGCCGAGGAAGCGGCCAAGAAGAAGGAACTGGCGGGTGACATCAAGGCTTCCTGGGGTGATCAGATGCGATCATATGTGCTCCACCCCTACCAGATGGTCAAAGACTTGCGAACCGACCACGAAGTTGGAAACACGGCCGGTGTGTTCGACGGCGACATCGACGGCTTCATCGACGCCGGCATCCGTTGGCGGCGGCGCCAGGAGCGGGCCACCGCCAACGCCGAGAACTAGCGGCGACGAGCCTGGTGGCTTGGGGACGGCTGGGCCCAGGCTCGCTCGGCTAGCCTTGTGGCATGAGTCAAACTTCTGGGCCCAGAGCACGTTTCCTTGATGCTCTGCGCGGCACCGGCACGTCCGCCTCAATTGAGCTGACCGAGCTGGCGAAAAAGTACGGTGTCACAACTGAGTACATCAGTTGGAAGGGCGAGCCGACGAGGGTTTCGGCGAACACGGTCAGGGCGGTGCTTACTGCCTTGGGAGCCGAAGTTGACACGCCGGAACAAGTCGAACGTTCGCTTGAGGGTTTCGACGATCTCAGTTGGCGCCAGCTAATCCCGCCCAGCTTGGTGATCCGGGAAGGCAGCGAAACCTGGGTGCCAGTGACGCTGCCGGTTGGCGCCACGGCGCGGCTTTGGATTGAACTGGATGAAGACCCTCTGTTACAGGCTGCGGACCAAGGTGACAGCGGCATTGGCCGGGTTGGCCGGGTTGAGGTCGGCGTTTTGACGGGGGCGGACGGAGACCGAAGGCGTGTGGACGGGGCCGAACTGGTGCGCGTCTATCGCGAACTGCCGCGTGACCTGCCGCTCGGTTGGCACAAGCTGCGCATCCAGATTGAGGATGGAGCGGCCGGTGA
>JAIRNM010000029.1 GCA_031258055.1 Bifidobacteriaceae bacterium | reverse complement strand
TGCCGACGATGGCGGCCAACGGTTGGTACGGCCGAGAACGTCGATTGGGAAGGGCTCGGCGCCTTCGACGCCTACACCTTTACCTATTCGGATGGCAGCGCCGAGATCACACTGCTGGCTGGCCAGTGGCGGACCAGCGAAGCCGCTGCTGAGGCCTTCGCTGCGCTGGGCGGGGCCGAAAGCTGGCCAGGCGGTTCCGGTGAGATCCCGCCCGGACCCTGCCCCGACCCAGCCGAGGTGGATGATGCTGCCCTATACGTCAACCAGACAGCCGTTTTCCAGGTCCAAGCCCCCGCCGGCGGCGCCGCCGAATTCGCTTGCCGCATGCCCATGTGAACGCCGGGCGTGGTGTCAACTCGACAGGGACATGAAGGGCGTACGAGTTCGCAAGATCCCGGCGCCGCCGGTTTTGGCCCAGAAAACTGTGGCCGCCGCGCCGAGCGCGGCGATGCCGACGATGGCGGCCAACGGTTGGTACGGATCTGAGATGTGTCGCAGGCAGATGCCATAGGGCGAGACCTGGCATAGGGTGGCGTCCCCTTGGACCCAAATGAAGGCGCCATAGCAGATCAGACCGACTAAGGTTCCGAGGACGCGCCCGAGCAAGCCTATGGCTAGGACGACGGCGCCCCCCGCGGCTACAGTGTCCAAGAGTCGGGGTTGCGCCAACAGCGAGCTGAGGCTAGGCGGCTCAATGAACTGGGATCGGGCCGTCTGGCCGTCACTGTTCCGGGGCACCCAACGTTGCGGCAACGCGTAAACCAGCCATCTCGTGAGCGGGCCTAGGGCCGCGTATGCCGTCAAGAGAGCGCTGACGCAACCCGCCGCCCAGCGCCGCGCCCGGCGCGGCGCCGACCGTTCCCAGGTAGGCATGCCGGGTGCCAGGCACCAGGCGCTGGCCGTCAAGCAGGCCACGCCAACCGCCTCCGCGGCGCCGATGCCGCGAAGCAGTCTATCCGGCAGCGAATCGAACAGCATCACCACGGGCCACAGCCAGACAGCCGCTGCTGTAGCTGCCAGCCACAGGGCGGCTAGTACCGTCCACGGACCGCGTCCCAGGAAGAAGCAGCCGAGGCCGGTGCGGTCAGCGCTCACGGAAGCATGTCCTGTGGCCGGGCCGAGCAGGACGCCAACTGGGTGCGGTGGTGGGCGATCCATTCTTGGAGGTCCTGATCGCTCATCTCGCTGACCGCCTGTTCGGTTTCGGCCGAGTCGGTCGTTTCGCCGAGGTAGCGGGGAGCCGGGCCCTGGCCATTCAAACGCCGTGCAATTTCCTCAGCGAGCAGGCTGGCGATTGCCGGTCCGTCGGCGATCTGTCGGTCGCCGCGCTCGGCGGCTTGCCGCATCTGCGGCAAACATGCCCCGAAACCGACGATCTCTAAGGCCGCAATCTGCGAATACTCGGCGCGGACCTCATGTAATGATTGCCCGGAGTAGCCACTGGCATTCTCCGAGAAGGCTTGCGAGTCAAATTCTCCGGGCCCGAACCGTTCTACTGCCTCGGCCGCGACGGCTGCCATCGGCGCCGCCAAAGCTTCCACTTCGCGGTCGACGCACACCGCCACGGAGCCCCGCTCTTCGCAGGCTAAAGCCCGCTCAGGGCCTTCGGCGATCACGGTGGGCTGGAAGGCCAAGGCGCACACGGCTAACGCTGCTGGCAGCCCGGCCGCGGGCGGCATCAGCCGGGCCAAGTCGCGCCACCGTACGCCGACCAGGGGACGCGCGACACGCGCGGCGGCCAGACCTGCCGCTAACGCCAAGGACGTGAACAGGCAGGCCCGGAGCAGCGCTACCGCCGCAGTTTCATGCCACCCGACGGGCACTGTGAAATCCCACCAGCTAGCTACCGATGCCGTAGAAAAGGCTCTGTCTGGAGACGAAGCCAGATGCGCCGCGGCCAAAGGTAGCCACCAGATCAGCAGCGCTGCCCCCACCCATGCCACCAGCGAGTAAGGGAAGCGGACCAGCGACCCGACCCAATAGCCCAACACGGCCCAGGCCGCGAATTCAGCCAATCCTGAAGCCATCACGACCAGGTCAGGTCCGCCCGCCGTGGCCCTCGCCAGCGCTAGGATTACCACCGGCGCCAAACCGACGAGATAACCTAGACCACCCGCTGTGAGCAGTACGGCCAGGTGCCGACTGACTATCACTCCGATTGTGCGCCCAGGGGCGGTGCCGCAGACCACCATATGGAAAACACGAGAGGCGAACACGCCTCCCAGACCCGCCGCGGGCCCGGCAAAAATGGTCGCCTGCCTAAATGCCGCAGAAACCTCGGCCCAACGCACCGGCCCCCACTCGAACAGCTTGAGAACGCCAGCCAGCGTCGCTAGGCATACGAACGCCGCGACAAGCATTACGAAACTAGTAGACAGAGGGGCGGGCGCTCCGTCCGCTTTCGCCCACGCGCCGAACGGCTTTCCCGGCCCCTGTTTGGCATTCAGCTTGGACATGCGCGCGAACTTCCGAGCAGTGAGAGATAGCCGGCTTCCAACGGCGACGACAAACTCTCGCGGACGTCGCCAGCTAAGCGTGAAAGCGCGCCCACCGGCCCTTGGAAAACAATCCGGCCTTCCGACAAAACCAAGACACTTGAAGCCATTTGCGCTAGGTCGTCGACAATATGGGTGGATAACAGAACGCAGCTAGTTTCCGCCACACGTCGCAAATGACGGCGCAACTCAATCCGTTGGGCGGGATCCAGCCCAACAGTCGGCTCATCCAACAACAGCACAGCCGGTCGGTGCGCAATCGCGCAAGCCAAGCCCAGCCGTTGGCGCTGACCACCAGAAAGATGGGCCGCTGGCTCGCGAGCCTGGGCGGCCAAGTCCACCATCGACAGGGAATCCATCGCGGCGGTCGCCGCGTCTCTAGCGGTCACGCCGTTGCACCATGCAGCGTAGGCCACATTCCGCTGACAGGTGGCGCCCATCATCAGACTAAACCGCTGGGGCAGATAGCCGATCTGCGATCGCGCCAGGTCTAGACCCCTGGCGCCGACTTCGAACGGATTGGCGCCGTTCACCATTGTCCGGCCAAGGCGCGGGCGGCGCACCGTCGCCAATACGTCCAACAGCGTCGATTTGCCGGCCCCGTTCGGTCCTAACAGGCCGGTTACCCCAACACCCAAATCGAACGTGATATCGGTCAGGACGGTCCTTGGCCCGAACTGATAAAAAACGCCTTGGCAGGCCAGATGACCTGCCAAGGCGCTCTCATCGACACCAGTGGTCAAGATTCACTTCCAGCTAAATCTTGACGACTGAGTCTTGCTCCCGCCGACGGTCAGAGCCTCAATGTAATACTCCCCGCTGGCGGGCGACGCAGCTATCTCTGTCAGGCTGACTTTGCTGCCTTTAGCCGAACTTGACGCCATGATTTGGTCGGGCCAGCCGGAATTGTCCTTCTTCAACATCACTTTCGCCGTGCTGCTGGTAGAACAACCGGAATGGCCGCCGACCCCGATTAGGTTCGATCCGGACTTGTAGGGAGTGTTAGCGAACGGTGCGCAGGCCCGCGGCTCTACTTCGGCGCTAGCAGCGGTGGCGCCAACGGCGGAGAGCCCTCCCCCCAACAGCGTAATTCCGAGAATCAGAGTTGACAGTTTCGATTTCAATCCTCCCCCTTGGGCATCTAGTAAGTTGACGACCTCTCAAGGCGGAAACGGGCTGCCTCGAAGTAGGCCCTAGGACCTACAGACTAACACGGTTGGGCTGGGTATCTCACAGACGATGATTCTTCCAGCCGTGGTGAAGGGTTTCGACTGGAGAGCGGCGCCTACGCGACCTCATCGCCCCAATACGCGCCACATCCACGCGGGCCATCGAAATGATCCTCAACCAAACCAAGGTATAAATGCGGGCCTAGGGGCGGGCGGCGAAACGGTCAAGCAGGGTGGTGTTGCCGGAGACGATCAACAAGTCCTGGGGGGAGACGCGGGTCTCGTCGGTGGCGTACTCGAACTCCTGGCCTGGCGACTTCACGCCGATCACGGTGACGCCGTATTTCTTACGGATTTGGGATTCGCCCAGCGTGAAACCGATCGTTTCCTTGGGCGGGTGCATCTTGACGATCGTGAAACCGTCTTCGAACTCGATGTAATCCAGGAGGCGGCCGGAGACCAGGTGGGCGACCCTTTCGCCCGCGTCGGCCTCCGGCAAGATGACCTGGTTGGCGCCGATCCGCCTGAGAATGCGGGCGTGCTCGGAACTGATCGCCTTGGCCCACACTTGGTTCAAGCCCAGGTCAACCAAGTTGGACGTGATCAG
>JAIRNM010000408.1 GCA_031258055.1 Bifidobacteriaceae bacterium | reverse complement strand
AAGGGCTCCGGCTAGCCAGTTCCAAGAACACAAGAGCGCTCCCGAGAGGTCCCATTGCGAGCGACGCGCTGCTCCAGCCGACAGGATACTGGCCGTTTTCCTCTGCTTGATTCAGACATTCATCTATCAACTCCGAGTCGGCAAGTCGTGATGCGATCGCAACGACCGTCCGCCAGAGACTGCTCTGGTCTAGGCTCATAAGGGATTCCAAACGCACGCGTGGGGTGAATTGAGCGGTGCAGGGAGGGGATACCTCCCGGTATCACGGGAGGTATCCCCTTGTAGCCGCTTACCAGCAGGTCAACGGCGACTGTGAGATGCAGAGTGGCGTGCATCCGCACGTTTTACATGACACCTTGGTGCAGACCACCCGGGTCAAGAGGCCCAAGGACTGGGGCTCCACGTCCGCGCCGTGGCGTAGGGTGTTCTTGTGAACTCGTGCATCAAGAGCAAAGGCGCTCATGTTGTTGTTACCTTTCGGTTTCGTGAACGCGGAAATGGCACGCTGTTCAAGCCTGGCCTCGGCGACCTCCAGGTTGCCTCGGTCTCTCCCGTTCACCCCGAAGGGGTCAGGGGGCCTCGGTAAGCCACAGGTCGCGTTCGCCCAAGACTGGGCCGTGAAGCCCGCGAGACATCTTGCCTTACGCATTCGGTTTTGAGTAGTTCTACCTACTATAGTGCATGCTTTAGGGCGCGCAGAACCATCGGATGGATGGCTTGTCCAGGCAACTCACGCCGAGCGCGCTCTGTCAAGGGAATCTCCAAGATTTCACTGTCCTGGCGGACACGAGTGCATGGGCCTGCCCATCAAGGCGACCGGGTGCTCCTTCTCCGCTGCAGCCTCAAGGAACGTCTGCGGCCATGACTAGCGCGCTGGTAGAGTGATCGGGACGTAGCTTGGCGCGCTGGACGAGTTGACGACCACCTCAGCGGGACACTGCAAGTCGGTGCTCGGCCCTAATCATCGTCATCGCGCCGCCACAAAGCACGGCTATCGAACTGTTGGCTGGACTGCCAAGAGCACGACAGACAACTGGAACCGAGTCAGCAGCGGCCGTCAGGCGATGACGACAGGGGGACGGGATCGAATCCGCGGCTTGAAGATGGCGATGCGCGCGCATCCAAGATGGCGATCTTCACCGCGCCTCTGAGTGCCGCTGTGACGCCCGTGCGGGCCGGTCCGTCCACGGCCGGCCAGCCCCTGGGCCAGCCTTGGGCAGGTCGGTGCTGGCGGACCGGATGGGCAGGTTTGGCGGATGGTGATGGTGGCGCGAGATTGTTCAGCCCGGTGACGTGGTTCCGCCAAATTAGCGGCACCATACGGCCAGGGGTTACGGGTTTGCGTCACTGTGAGGCGGGGTCCGGGCTAATGCTCTTGGGCCTGTCGCCCGCTTTCTGCATCTGGCTGGTGGTGGTGGCGCAAGACTGTTCAGGCTGGTGGCGCGGCTCCGGCAAGTTGCCGGGACCGTGGGGTCAGCGGTCATGGGTTTGCGCCACCGGTGAGCGGGGTCGCGGCTAAGAGGCTGTTTGGGAACCTATTGGAGTCGTTTGAGCAGTAGTCGGATCTGTGACCAGCGGACCCATGCTTCGTGGCAGGCGGGGAGCGTCTCGTAGTCTTTGGCGCAACGCCGGTGGCGCGCGATCCAGGCCGGGGTCCGCTCGACGACCCGGCGGCGCGGCAGGACGCCGAACTTGTGCTGTTCGGTCCGTTTGACGACGGAAACAACCAGGCCGGTGGCCTGGCGGGCCCAGTCGATCAGTTTGTCGGCGTACCCGCCGTCGGCCCACACGAGTTTGAGCCGGGCGCTGGCGCCGGACAGGAGTTCCATAAGGGGCCGGGCGCCGTCGCGGTCTTGGACGTTGGCGGCGGTGACCAGGACGCAGATGAGCAGCCCCATGGTGTCCACGGCTATGTGGCGTTTGCGTCCCGAGACCTTCTTCCCGGCGTCGTATCCCCTGGTCGCCGCGCCGACTGTCGGCGCGCCCTTGACTGAGGCGGAGTCGATGACCGCGGCCCGCCTTGAGACGCGCCCGGCCGCGCAAGGTGCCCAGGATGCGCTCGGAGGCGCCGGCCTGCTCCCAGCGGCGGAACAGGCTGTAGACCGTCTGCCAGGGCGGGAAGTCCGACGGCAGGGCGCGCCACTTGATGCCGTTGTCCAGGACGTACAAGATCGCGTCCACGACCTGTCTTCGGCAGTGCTTCTCCGGGCGTCCCCCTCCGGGCCCCGCCCAGGCCGGGTCGGGCAGGAGCGGGTCGAGGATCGCCCACTCGGCGTCGGTCAGATCGGTCGGATAACGGCGGCGGCGGCAAGGCGCCTCGGGGTGGTAGCCGGCGAGCCGGCAGCACCCCGATTCGCCACTGCCCGGGCAAGTGAGGCAGACTAGCACCGTAACTCCTGGTTGGAGGTGGTTTTGACGCTCCCTTGCTACCAGGAGTTCCCCATGTCACAGGCACGACACGCCACACACCATCAGGTTCCCAAACAGCCTCTAAGGTTTTGCGCCTGTCATCCAGTTTCTCCATGCGCCGCGCATTGTCTTCCTGTCCGTTTGCGTTTGAGGGCGCCTTGGAGTTGGCGTAGCGCCGGGGCGTGGCCGCGGACGAGATCATTGATGTCCTGGTCTGTTTCGCGGGCACAGGCCAACGCTTGGCGCGCGTGGCGTTTCATTGCCGGGGTGATGGACGCCACGCCGTGTCGGCGTAACCGTTTCAGTTCCCTTGTGGCCACCACCGACACGATGCTCCCAGGCGGAGCCTCAGCGGCTTCTTGTTCCAAATCATCTATCAGCACCAACGTGTTGATCCGGTCATATGGTCCGCTGACCGATTCACTGGCACCGACCGCTTCCAGAGCATCCCAGGCGGCGCTACGCAGGCTGCCGCGCCGGTCCATGTCGAACGCGATGCGGCGCAGCCACAGTATCTTCTCCAAAGTGGTGTGCGATACCCCGGCCCCGAGTTGTTGAGCGGCGATCCGGCGTGCGTCCTGTTTACCTTCAGGTGGTGGGTCAGGGTCGGGCAGGGGTGTGCCACCAAACCGGGTCGCTTCATGCCGGGCATGCAACTTGGCGGCGACCTGGTCTTTGATGGTTTCGTACTCGCCAGCCAGCACCGTCAACGGCACCCTCGCCTGGACGTCACCCTGACCCATTCCCTCCCCCTGGCTTTCTGGTCGTCAACTCTATGCTGCCCGGCCACAAGCACCCGCCCGGCGTGACCGAGACGCCCACACCGTGACCGGTGATCCCTGCCATCCACCCCAGGCACCCGCGGTGGCCCAGTGGCCCCGGCTGGTGCGGGGGTGGTGAATCGCCACGCCAGGGCGGGGACAATCGAGTCCCTTCTGCTGGTCCGCGATCCCAGACACGGAACGCATAGCCCTGACCGGTGGTGTTTCGTGCCGTCCATGCCCCTCCAGGTGCGCAGGGTGCACCTGGACCAGCATGAGACCAACCACAACTGCCACCACCAGCCACACGGCCCGCCCAGAACCACAACCACGGCAACGAGGCTGCGGAACGGCATCGCCGGTCGACATGACCTTGGGTGCCCGTCTGGGGGCCGCTTCACGCCTAAAACAAGGCTTGGATGTCACAGTCGCGGACTAGCGGGTGTTAGCCCGCCTCCTGACTTTCGCGCCTGGTTGAGG
>JAIRNM010000437.1 GCA_031258055.1 Bifidobacteriaceae bacterium | reverse complement strand
CCAACCTCGCCCGCCGCCGCCGCCTTGCGCCAGATAGCCGCCGCCCTCGTCCCAGCGCCTTGACCGCAGCGCACTGATCTCCGCCGACGGGTTCTTCCGGACGGTTCTTTTCGGACGGGTCTTTTCAGGGTCAGGCGCGCATAAGGCGGAAAGGCCGGACTTGACCCAGACCGGGAACCGCCGCTTGCCCCTGAGCCTCAAGGCGCATGTTCGCTTGGTCAGCTAAAGAATCAGCGGTCGAGGCGTCGACCAGGACCTCGCCCGGCGCCGCCAGGCCCGTCAGGCGCGAGGCCAGATTGACGGTCGGTCCAAACACGTCGCCGAACCGTCCCAGCACACGGCCCCAGACCAAGCCGACCCGGGCCGGTGGTGTGGTCTTGTCACGCCCAATCTGTTCAGCCAGATCCAAGGCGATCAAAGACGCTCGGACCGGTTCGTCGGTCACGAACATGATGCCGTCGCCGAGTTCTTTCACTACCCGGCCACCGCCGCGGGAAACCAGGTCCCGGCATTCCCGGGTGAAGGCTTGGACCAGCAGGTCAAGTTCTCCAACGTCCAGTTTGGCCGAAATAGCTGTATAACCAACCAGGTCGGCAAAACCGACCGCCCGTTGCAGCGGCAGGGCCTCCGGTGTGGGCGCGCTGCCCTCTGGGCCAATCTCAGAGACCGCCGCACCGACCCGCCGGATGATCCGCGACAAATGCGAGCGCCAGGCGTAGACCATCTGCTCCTCGAAAATGTCCGCCATGTCAGCGATCTTGTCTAATACAACTAGACGCGCCGATTCAGCGTCGAGCGAATAGCGGGCGGCGGCGTCATCCACCAACGACTCGAACTGCCACCAGGCCAGGCGCTCCGCCGTGTGGGAAACCGCCCGCAGGAGTTGCGTTTCGGTCTGGGCGCCAAGCACCCCGTAAGCGACTACCTCATGAGAAGCGATGATGGCGTCCACGTCCATCGGCGTGAGAACGCGCTCCCCCTCCGTCGGCATGGGAAGCCCCATCGACCGCCAAAACGCCGCCAGCGTCTCACGGTCCACACCGGTAGCCTCCTGGACCTCCTCCAGGGTCAGCAGGCCGGGCGCGCCCGCGATCGCATCCGCCCGGTCCTCGGCCGTCGAATACTCGCCGCGGGCCAGACTCTCCAAGCGGTCATCGGGCACACCAACACCTTACCCAGTGGGCGCGGCCACCCAAGCGGCCAATCAGTCGCACCAGCCGCTGTAGACCAGCGCCACCTCGCCGCTGGCCTGGCGCAAGCGCAGGGCTCCGTCCAGTTCGAGCCCTTCCAGCCGCCCTTCGATCAAGCGTCCGTCCGGCTGGTGGACACGCGCCGTTTGGCCCAAGCCATCGATTCGGGCGGTGATCTCGGGTAGGAGCCGCCGGTCTCCCCGCGCCCATCTTTCGAACAGCGTCGCGGCGGCGGCCAGGACGGCGATGGCCAACCAGGTGCGGTCTACGTCAGGCGCACCCAATGTGGCACAGGAAGCGGCCTGCGGTCCCGGCAAGGCCGCTTCCGTTTGGTGCACATTAAGCCCGATGCCGACCACTACCGCTCCCCCAGGCGTCGCGCTGGCTAGCACTCCCGCCAGTTTGCGTCCCTGGGCCATCACATCATTGGGCCATTTCAGGCTGGTCCGGACAGGCAGGAACAGGTCCAGCGCCTGGACGGCCGCTAGCCCCAAGGCCAAGCCCAGCAGCGTCTTGGGCAAGGCCGCTGGACCAGCCGGGCCAACCAGGATTGACGCGAGCACCGAACTGCGGGCGGGCGCCTCCCAAACCCGGGGCGCCGACTCACCCGGATGGAGGCGCCCGCGTCCGGCGGTCTGGTGTTCGGCCAATAGGGCGGTCACGCTGGTAGGCGTGGGAGCCATCGTCGAATCCTGGCGTACGGCTGTAAGCCCGCTCGCGGGCTGGGACGAAGCCCCGTTAACTCTAGAGCTGGCCGCGACACGGCGAAGCAACTCGGCGTTAGTCGAATCAGTCTTGAGGAAGACATCCACACCGGCGTACGGCCCCTGCTTGACCAGTGCTTCGATGATGCGTTCGGCATTGAGCGGGCGGTAGGACATACCTTCCAGCTTATGGCTGTCAAGACTGGGGGTTAGACTTTGGGGTTGCGCGCGGCCAAGGGCGCCGCAGCGATCATTGAGGGGAAGGAACGGCCGGTATGCGGATTGGGGTTGTCGGTGCCGGATACGTGGGCTTACCTCTGGCAGCAGTCTTAGCGCAGCATCACACCGTGACCATTTGCGACATTGATCCCGCCAAGGTCGAAGCCGTCAACGCCCGCCGTGCTCCTTTCTACGACACCAGCTTGGGCGATTTCCTCCGTAGCGCCGACCTCGACCTCGCTGCCACAACCTCGCTCCGCGAAGCCTGCGCGGGCGCCGATCTGATGATCCTGGCCACTCCCACCAACTACGACCACGAATCTGGCGGCTTCGACACCGCCAGCTTGGAGACGGTGACGGCACAAACACTGGAGTGGGCGGAACAGGCCACCATTGTCATTAAGTCGACAGTGCCGGTCGGCTTCACTGCCCGGCTGCGCGAAGCCTATCCAGGCGCCAAGATTGTCTTCGTGCCGGAATTCCTACGCGAATCCCGCGCGTTGGAAGACAACCTCCGTCCCAGCCGGATCGTGGTTGGCGACCGAACCGAAACGGGGCGACAGGTCGCGGCGGTGCTGTCCGAAATCGCTGAAAACGATCCGCCGGTCTTGCTGACCGGCCCGTCCGAAGCGGAGGCGGCCAAGCTGTTCGCCAACACCTATTTGGCGCTGCGGGTGGCGTTCTTCAACGAACTGGACACTTACGCCGACGTCCATAATCTGGTCGCCGCTGACATCATTGACGCCGTCGGCCTTGATCCGCGCATCGGCTCTCACTACAACAACCCCTCTTTCGGCTACGGGGGTTACTGCCTGCCCAAGGACTCACGCCAGCTACTGGCCAACTACGGCTTGCTGCCCCAGAACTTGATCAGCGCGATTATTCACTCGAACGCTACCCGGATGGATTTCGTGGCTGAGCGTATCTTGGCCGGTCAGCCTCAAACCGTCGGCGTATATCGGCTGGTCATGAAGTCAGGCTCAGACAATTTCCGCGAGTCTTCGACCCTCGGCGTGATGGAACGCTTAAGGGCGGCAGGCGTCGAAGTGATTGTTTACGAGCCGCTGACGGCCGCCGACAGCTATGCCGGTTGCGAAGTCGTGGCTAGCTTTGATGACTTCACGGACCGCGCCGACGTGATAGTCGCTAACCGCTGGTCAGACGAATTAGAACAAGTTGCCGCCAAGGTGTTCACCCGCGACGTTTACCGCCGCGACTGAGCCCTCTTCCGCCCGGCCCCGAACGGCATGGCGACGGTCGGGATGCGGCTTGGGTATTTCTACGCAGGCGTTGGCAGCGCCTTCTAGTGTCCCGCACCAGCCGGGGTCAAGGCGATAGCAAACTAGTCGGCAGCCGTCCAGGGACTCCCCCACGGCTGAGCATAGTGGCTGGTCAAAGCCATGTAGAGAGCGTCATTCAAGGCGATTCAGCAGACGCTAGCAGACCCGTCGCAGGGCCGCCGCCTGACCTTTACCTGAGTAAATGAAGGGGCCGCGGGACTTATCCACAGCCCCGCAACCCTCGGCTTAATGGGCGCCCACTGCATTGGCAACATGAATCCCCGTGCCCACAAAGCTTCAACCCCGGCGCCCACAAAGCCCACCAACTATCAGTAACGGCTAACCAAGCCGGAGCCCTGACAACGTCCAAAACGAAGAAGAACAACCATGAAACTGAAGACCGGTCTACGTGCCCTGTGGCGCAACCCTAACCAAGCCCAAATCGGCACCGACCCATCACTCGCCACCACCCTGCAGATTCAACACCGCGCTGAATTCGACATCCTCCATCTCCTCGAGGCCGACCACACCCCGGCCCAACTCCGGCGCGAACTGGCGGCCCGCGGCGGCAAACGCGAACGCGTGGACCAACTCCTAACCGAGTTGCGCGCGGCCCGCCTGGTCACTACCCACAATTCCGCTCACAGCGCTGAGACCCGCGTACCAGTCGACAACCGCCAACTCCTCGCCTCCGAAGCCGAAACGCGCGCTCTAATCGAGGCAGACGGTTGGCGGACCCCAGCCAAACGCGCCACCCAGAAAGTCAGCGTCTATGGGCTCTCCCGCACCGGCGCCCACATCGCCCTTGCCTTGGCGTCTAACGGCATCGGCACCCTCCAACTGACCGACCCGCGCCCCATTAGCGCCCGTGACTGCGGCCAAATCTACACACCGAAACAAATCGGTGAGCCCCGCGACCAGGCCCTGGCCGAAATCATTGAAAGCCATGGCGTCCACTGCCAAGTCCGGGTCCGTCAACGCCACCACCGTCCCGATGCCGCCGTCCTAGTTGATTACGCCGTCCCCAACCCCACCCGCGCCTCTTATCTGGCCGGTCATCACATCCCCCACTTGCCGATCACCATCTGTGAGCTATCAACCATCACCGGACCGTGGGTGACCAGCGCCGGACCGTGCCTTCGTTGCCAACAACTCTGGAGCACCCAACAGGACCCCTGCTGGCCCGCGATCGCCACCCAACAACACGCCCGCTCTAATCTGACCCACCGGGGCGAAGACCAAGCCCTGGCTGATGCCACCGCCGCCTTCGCCATCACCCAGATCCTCCAGGCCCTGGCCGGCCTCAAACCGCAAACCACCGCTCACACCGCGACCATCGCCTTGCCCCGTTACCAGACAGAGTGGGCCACGGTCCTCACCCACCCCAAATGCCAAAGCCACAATCGCCGCCCAAACCCCCACAATCCGCCCAAACCACCCCCAAGACCGCCTTTGCCCCTCAACTAAATCCCCTGGGCACGTCCACCTTGACCTCGCGCGGTGGCTGGCGAAATGGCGATCACTTGACCTTAGCTTGACGCAATGGTCAAGCAAGGGCCTGCGAAATGGTCACGCGCGGCCCTGCGAAACAGTAAAATAGGGCAGTGCGAAACTATCTGCGCCGCATAATTGACGACGAGTTGGACGAATTCCAACCACAACTGGCGGCCACCCACATCTACGGCGCAAAGGGCGTCGGCAAGACCGCGACCGCTCTCCAGCGGGCTAGTAGCGTTCTCAGTTTTGACCAATCCCGGGACCGAGAATTGTTCCAAGCCGACCCGGACATGATCGAATCGCGGCCGCCACCACTGCTAATAGACGAATGGCAGCGCGAACCAGAGGTCTGGGACCGCTTGCGGCGCTCGGTCGATGAGGGCGTGTCAGACGGACGTTACATTGTCGCTGGCAGCGCCTCACCGCCGCGCGGTGCCCAAGTCCATTCCGGCGCGGGCAGAGTGGTCAGTTTCCAGATGCGGCCGCTGGCGTTGGCCGAACGCGACCTGGCTGAACCGACGGTGTCACTGGGCGCCATGCTCCAGGGTGGGGTGAAATCGACCGGGCGCACAAAACTAAGACTCGCTGACTACGTCAATGAGATCACAGCCTCGGGCTTCCCGGCGATCCGCCCACAGCCCGAACGGATCCGGGGACGCTTGCTCGATTCCTACATTAGCTATGTGGTGCAGCGCGAGTTCCCAGAGCAGGGATATCCTGTCCGCAAGCCCGCCGCTCTGCTCCAATGGATGGCAGCCTATGCCGCCGCCACAGCCAACACCACCAGCTACAACCGCATCCTCGACGCCGCCATGCCGGGCGTCAGCGACAAGCCGTCCAAACCGGGCGCCATCGCCTATCGCCAAGTGCTGACGAAGCTTTGGCTGCTTGACCCAGTCGAGGCCTGGTCGCCGACCGAGGCCCGGATTGAGCGGCTGACCTGGGCGCCGAAGCATTATTTGGTGGACCCCGCACTATCCGCCCGCTTGCTCAAGGTCGATTCGGCCGCCCTCCTTCGCGGCAGCCAGGGCACCCGCTCCCATCTGCGAGACGGCAATCTGCTGGGAGCCCTCTTCGAACACCTCGTCGCGATGAGCGTCAAGACCTACGCCCAGGCTAACGACGCCCAGGTCCGCCACCTGCGCACCCACGGCGGCCAGCACGAAGTCGACTTGGTGGTGGAGAACGCCGCTGGCAACGTGGTGGCGCTGGACGTCAAACTCGCCGCCACCCCAGTGGCCGATGACGTCAAGCAGCTCCTCTGGCTGCGCGAACGTTTGGGTTCCAGTTTCGTGGACGGCGCAATTATCACGACCGGGGGCGAAGCCTACCGGCGCAAAGACGGCATCGCCGTCATACCGGCCGCCCTGCTCGGCCCCTGACTGAAGCCGCGGCACGCAGCGCCGCAGATGCGCCGCCGGCTGAGGCCGACGCCAAGTGATGCGGAGGTTCGGGCGCCCGCACTAGCGATCCCTTCAGCGAGTGGGATGTCAACGTTAAACTCCGGCTAGCGGTCGCCGCGGTCCGCACTTTGC
>JAIRNM010000348.1 GCA_031258055.1 Bifidobacteriaceae bacterium | reverse complement strand
CCCAACCGGTAGCGGCTTCTACCCCAAGGCCGTCACCGCGAAGTCCGGGGATCAGTTCGCAGCCGGTCCCCGGACATCGCTGGGCGATGCCGTGTGTCTAATAAGGCCACGGCATCGCCCATTGCGCTGAACGGACGGTTAGAGCGCGGCCAAGTCGCGGCCCAGCAGGTAGGACAGTGTGCAGCAGACGCCGCCCATGTTTTGCCCTGGGAACACGAAGTTGTAGGTCACCGCATAGAAGTCACCAGTCATGATGCCGGTGTTATAGAGACCTTCGATGGGGCTGTCGTCCTCCGCGCAGACCTGCATCTTCTCGTTGGTGCGCAAGCCTCCGCAAACCGTCAAGAAGGTCGATGAACTCACGGCAAACTGT
This sequence comes from Bifidobacteriaceae bacterium, assembly GCA_031258055.1. Taxonomy (GTDB): domain Bacteria; phylum Actinomycetota; class Actinomycetes; order Actinomycetales; family WQXJ01; genus JAIRTF01. The sequence continues at coordinate 4,711 of JAIRNM010000348.1, read as the reverse complement.
GTGCAAGCAGCGAAGAAGGGCGGGGTTTCGATGGGATAAAGCACCGAGGCATTGACGTGCATTTCGTGGTCGTTGCGCGGCTTGGCGTACTTGGTGTAGTTGGCGATCGACTCCTTGGCAGCTTCGATGTCCACCCTGGGGTAAACCTCTTTGATTTGGGCCAGCAGGTCATCAATTGTGTCCGCCCTGAAGTACGTCTTGACGGGATTCTCATTTGGCGCTCCCAAAGCCATACCGGAGCCCGGCTCGGCAGCGGCTGATTCCTCCCATGAGGCGATCAGTTCGTCAGGAGTTTGCACCCCAAAGAAACCAGCCCACTCCTCTTTGGTTCGGGCGTATCCCGCGTCCCAGACGGTGAAAGCGAACTTGTTCGGCGTGTTAAGTAGCGCCACACCACCGTGTCCAAAGTTGGTGGTCTCGCGCTGGAAACGATGGCCGGTCTCATCAAGGTTGATCAACCAACAGTTACCCTGTGAGAAATCGACGGCGGGTACACCGGAGTTGATCATCGGCGCGATTGGGTTCTTCTGCCAGGCCGCACCGATCCATAGTCCCATCTTGTGTCCGTCGCCTGGATACAGGCCGGTGTAGTTGAGGTTGATGTCGAAGTTGGGGTTCTCCTCCCAATCCCAGGTAATTATGTCCTTGTAGATCTTGTAGGTCCAGGGAGCGTATTTGGCCATCATGTCGCGGTTGATTGAGAAGTCGCCTGTGGCTAGGACAATCGCCTTGTTAGCGACGTACTTGACGAAGGTGCCATCATCCCGCTCGGCCACGACCGCTTCAACGCGCCCGCTTTGGCCATTCGGCTGCCCACCGCGAATCAGATAGCGGGCGCGGGTGGAGTAGTCGATGATCCCGCCGCGCTCTGTGAAGGTGTCGGCATAAGCCTGGGCCTGCATAGGTGCCCCCTCTAGGCCGCCGCCGGAGCCATCTTCCTTGTAGAAGTTGTGCGAAGCCTGAGGGGCGTCGAGTATGCCGTCAGGGTCGTAGTAACCGTTTTCCAGCCCTGGCACAAGGCCCTTGGCGGCCATGACATCGATCATCCAATCCATCGACTCGGCGCTAGCGTTGCGCCACTTGGCCCAGAGCTTCCCGTTCACGGTGTAGGCGCCGGAGACCTGCTCCACTTTGAAGAGGCGGTCGCACCACTGAGAATCCCTGTCAAAGTCAATGCCCATTTCCTTTTGGTACTTAGAGCCAATAGCGGTGTTAGAGCCGCCGCGCCCGATGGGCTTGGAAGCGGCTGAGAACAAACGCACGTCGCCGCCCGCTTCCTGGCAGGAAACAGCCGTACACAAGCCAGAGGGGCCACCGCCAACAACAATGATGTCGGCGGTGAAGGTTTCCGCGATCTGGTCATCTGGCACCGGATCCATGGGGATCTCAAAGCTCCACTTCATGTCCAGCGAGTCGGCCGTCAGAACTGTCTCATCGCTGAGCACGTTGGCTGAAGGGGTTGTCCCCCCGCCCTTTCCTTCTTCTTGTGTCTTGGGACTGCAGGCCGCCAGGCCCGAGGTGGCGGCGACAGCGCCGAGCGCCGCTGCCCCTTTCAATAGATCGCGCCGAGCGATCTTTCCATCTTGATTATGGGTCCGGGTCTCCACGCCGTCGTGTTCCCGGTCTTCACCATGGCTAAATGAACTATGCGAACTCATAAACTCCTCCTGCGCTCACTGGGGTTGAAATATCCGTTCTACTGAATAAGAGAATTCTCGTCTTTATGAACGTTTGCTGGGAACACACGAAAGTGGTGGCCCAGGCAGCGTTGGGGTTAGGGATCACCCCATTCGGGTGAGGCGAGCGCTCCTGAAAGGTCGTGGCCGTGGAAATCATCCAGCCTATCGACCGCCCGGTGACCGGTCGATTTGCCAACGCCGTTTCCAAGCGCACTTCCGTCCACACCGCCGCTCGCACCGCCCGGTGTGTCAATGGACTCCAGCCGATCAATGAGTTGTTGACGGCTGTGTATGCCCATCGTCAGGTAAAGCTTCTTGGTATGAGTGCGCACCGTGTTCTCCGAAAGATGGAGAGCCTGGGCAATGAAACGAGTCGAACGGCCGCGGGCCAGCAGTTCCAAGACCTCGCTCCCTCGCTCGGTCAGGCCGTAGAACTGGCCCGCTGCTGCGCATCGTAGAGCCAGTAGGTCCACGGCGGTGGGTTCCGCGACCCGTGTTCGGTGGCCTGATTCGCTGGCCGATCCCGTCAGCCAGCCGCCTGATCGCCCTCCCGGTTGACTCGGCGACGGCCCGCTCTCCCCTCTCTCTTCGGCATCGGCCCAAGGGTGGGCGATGGGGTCTGCGGCACCCGCGGAGCCCGTCCGCGCGGAGAACGTTCGGCTGTCAGTCAGGTCGGTGTCCGTCTTGGTGTGCTCGCGGCGCAGGACGATGATCATCACCACGGTCAGCCCATATAGCAGTAACAACGCCGTGGCCGTGTACCGCATTTGCGGTGAATCAAAGGACCGTAGGAAGGGCTGGGCGATGAACATTCCGATTAAGCGCGAGAGATACAACGTGCCCGCGAAAACCCCGAAAACCATGAGGGCGGGGATGTCTCTTTGGTGGGCAGCCTGGATCGAATCGATGATTATCAGCATTGAGATGGCGAGGAAACCCACCGTTCCCAAGAAGTACAGGACATAAAGGAAGCCGTGACCAAAGAACGGCATGACCATCAAAGATGTCGCCAGAACAGGCATCATCACCACATAGAAGCCGGTGATTGACAGATGACGTTTCAAGCCGAACCAGCAGGTCCCCAACAGCGCGACTACCAGCAAAAACGAGATAAGCGTCAAGGCGGTGAGCGTCCCGAGTGAAGGGCGTGTGTTCTCGGACAAGTTAGTCACCGCCGGAGCGACAGTGGCTAACACCAAGACACAGAGCAGAGGCACCCAGAGCTGGGGAAACATTGACGACAGCCGATGCGCTGCGATGTCTCGCCTTGGTTGATCCCCGTGGTGCTGGCCTGGCGTCAGGTCTTTATCCGAAATGTCCATGTGCCTGAGCGCAGCCGAGTCGGGCGCGGTAGGGGCGGGGGCGGTCCAAACGGCGAGCAGCAGCAAAATGATGTTCGCCGGTGCCAGCATCATCACGACGAAGGGGAAGTGCAAAGAACCGGGCAGCCGATACACCGCCAGGTGCAACAGCACGACCAGAGCCGAGGCCGTTAGGATCGCCAGCTTTGCGAAGTGCGTACCCCGGTCGCTCAGCAACTGAATGTAACCACCAAACAGGCCGCACGACCCAACGCCGACTAGCACCCCAGCCACGATCGCGAGCGGGGTGAACGACAGACCGGCATAGCGCACCAGTAAGAGGAGGACGAAACCGGCGCCGAGAAGAGCGCAGGCTTTAGCTGGAAGGGTCCTGGTAAGCGCCGCGCGCCAAGATGGCCGGGCGAAAGCGAACAGGAAGAAGCCCAGAACGTTGCTGAGGAAACAGGACCAACTGAGCGCGGAAACAGCGCTCCAGGGCAACTTGCCATCGGAAACGAAGCCAACCGGGTTCCAAAGCGTGAACGAATTGAGGATAAGCATGGCCGCGTGTCCCGCCACCACGCACAAGAAGAAGGGCAGCGGGAACTGGTCATCTTGAGTGAGCGAAGTCTTCCCTGACATACCTCTGAGTCCCTATCGCCGAACACAACACCAACTGGTTCCGTCGCGGTTCCGCCCCTCAGCGCGCGAAACCGTCCGAACGTATTCAATTATCCACGGCGCGGCTCCCGTGAGGCCTGACCAGCGCGCATCGTTACCGAATCGCTATCTTGGAGGACCCGGCCGGAGGATCGGATCATTGGTATGATTGGGGGGTGACAGCCACTGTGCCGCGGTATCGCCGCAAGTCCTGGACAATTCCCACGGATCTGATAGATGAGATCGAACGCCGTGTGCCGCCAGGCAAGATGTCAGCTTACGTCACCGAAGCTCTGCGGCGGCAACAACGGAGAGACAACCTGTCGGCGCTGGTTGATGAGATAGTCGAGAAGACCGGACCGGCAGACGAGGCCGAAGTGAAGAAGTTTCAGGAAGCCATGCGTTGAGCGCCAGAACTGTCGTGTTGGACAGTGAAGCGCTGGCCATGGCCGCGACGCAACACTCGACCGCCAAGAGTTTCCTGAGCGCCGCATTGCGCGACGACGCCGAGGTGGTCATCCCCGCCGTCGTTCTGGCCGAACTCATGACCGGCGGTCCAACTGACGCCCAACTGTGGCACCTGATTCGGCGGCTGACCACCGTCGATATCACCGCGCGGTTGGCAGCCCGCGCCGGAGCCTTGCGTGAAGGCGCCAGCGGCAAGCGGCGCAAGAAGCGGGACTTGACCGTTGATGCCATGGTCGCCGCAGTGGCGGAACTGCTGGCGCCATCGGTCATTCTGACGGGCGATGCCGGAGACCTCAGCTTGCTCAGCGTTGGGCTGGACGTCCGGGTGGCGGACATCAACTCGATCTGACGGCCCGGCCCACAGCGCATTTCCGGACCGCGTTAGGGCCGGTGTCGTAGAACGATCATCGCGACCAGAAAACAATGGGGTACACCAATAGGGGCGACCCTAAGCGCTTTTTGGCCGTTCGCGCATCGCATTTAGTGCCGTTGACGTGGGCTAATGCTGGTGGCTCGAAGCGGCATCGATCCGCTGACCTTCCGCTTTTCAGGCGGACGCTCTCCCAACTGAGCTATCGAGCCCTGGGTGACAGTCCAGACCGG
>JAIRNM010000328.1 GCA_031258055.1 Bifidobacteriaceae bacterium | reverse complement strand
ATTGGCCGCTATTGGCACAGCGGCGCAGTTCACGTATTTGGATGGTTCCCGGCCAGTCCTTCTGGCTCTCCACCAATTCCCTGGTCTGCCGCCGGTCAGTCAATCCGAGAAGACCGCCGTCACCGCCGCCATCCCGACTGATGCGGCGTTCCTGGCCGATCCCTTCGACGCTAACTACGACGCGCTCCATCTGGTCGCCGAACGCACTTTGGCCGCTTCGTGGAAGGACGTGCCGATCGAAGGCGCCGCCCTGGCCGAATGGATTGGCCGCCTCGAAACGCTCGGATTGGTGCGCCGTGACGGTGACAGCTACCCGCGGACCGGCATCAGTTATGAAGAATTGCCGCTCGACCAGATCGTGGCGGCCGCTCGACAATTCGGCGCCGCCTACCTTGTCACCGGCCCCCAGTATGAGTCCCGGTATTCGCAAAGCAACCTGGTACAACCTGCCGGAGGCAGCGGGCGTTACAAGGTTTTCCGTCTCCGTTGACACGCCAGTGTCCGTTGATACCCGAATTGGCACCCGAGCAAAACGCCCGGGCATGTCATCCAGGCCAGACCGCCAGCGCGGCTCGTGAGGAGGGACGGGCAGCGATTCAGGCTTCGGGGTCCGCTTCGACCGCCGGGGCCCTGGCGGCGATGCGGGCCTTGGCCGAATCAAGCCATTCCTGGCAGCGCGCCGCCAAGGCTTCGCCGCGCTCCCAGAGCGCGATCGCTTCTTCCAAGGGCTGCGACCCGGCCTCAAGTTCTTGCACGACCCGCACCAGTTCGGCGCGTGCTTGCTCGTAGCTGAGATCTTCGACAGGCAGCGGCAAGCTCATGTTTCTAACCCTAGCGCGACCGCCCCGAACGAGCCGCGCGCGACCCGCAGCCGCAGGCCATCGCCTTCCGCTACCGCCGACGGGTCGGTCACCAAGGCGCCGTCTTTGGTGACAATCGCGTAACCGCGCTCCAGCGTCCCTTGGGGCGAGAGCGCCGCCAGGCGCCCCGTCAGGGCCGCAAGCTTCGCCGTGGCCGCGCTCAGCCTTTGGTCGATGCCGCGCCCCGCGTCCTGTTTCAAGGCCGCGATTTCTTCTGCTCGGCTGGCGATTATCCAGGTCGGATCCTTCAACGACGGTCGCGAGCGCACCGAATTCAGAGCCTCCTGTTCGCGCTCCAAGCGGCCGAGGATGGTACGGGAGAGGCGGACGACGGCATCGGCCACAAGAGCTTGTTCGTCGCGGCCGTCGGGGACGATCCGTTTACCAGCGTCGGTCGGCGTGGCGGCCCGGAAATCGGCCACCAGATCTAGGAGCGGGGAGTCCGGCTCGTGGCCAATAGCGCTCACCACGGGCGTCGAGGCGCTGGCGACTGCTCTGATCAGCGCCTCGTCGGAGAATGGCAACAAGTCCTCAAGCGAACCGCCGCCCCGGGCGATCACAATCACCTCGACGGCTGGGTCAAGGTCTAACTCCGCTAGGGCAGCCATTACCTCGCCAGCCGCCATCGGGCCTTGGACGGCGGTGTTGCGGATGGCGAAACGAGCGGCGGGCCAGCGGCGGCTGGCGACTTCGACCACATCGTGTTCCGCTTTAGAGTCGCGTCCGCAGATCAGGCCGATCAAAGCGGGGGCGAATGGCAGCGGACGTTTGCGGGCGCTGGCGAACAAACCCTCAGCCGCTAGGCGGCGCTTCAGCCGCTCCAGGTGAGCCAGGAGTTGGCCCTCACCGGTCAGGCGAACTTCGCGGACCTTGAAGGAGAGGCGTCCTTGTTTGGTCCAGAACTCGAACTTGCCATTGACCACAACGCGGGCGCCTTCACGCAACTCCAAGCCGGTAATGGCGCCGGTCGGAATGGAGATATCAATTGAAACGTTCTCATCGATGTCTCTGAGCACACCAAAGGCCATGGTCGCGCGGCGGTTGAACTCCACGATCTGGCCTTCCACCCAGACCGCGCCGAGGCGCCCAATATAGCCTCTAATCAGGTCAGATACGCGCTTGACCGACCAGGGAGCGGTCGGCGAGGAATCATTCACGCCTTCAATTGTGGCTGACCGTTAGCTTCAGGGGCACCACGCGCTTCGCCGCGCGCCAAGTCTAGGTCCAAAACGAAAATGTACTGGTTCGAAGAACTCGAAGCGGTGTAAAGCCCATCGTAGGTGGGATATTCCAAGGGCGCCTCTGCCGGTCGGCCAATCGATGTCTCCGAGTAGGTGGTGATCAGCGCAACCATTCCAACGAGGATCACGGCGGTAGGGACGGCCCAAGCCAGTACGCCCCAGAATCTGCGCCCCTCCCCGCGAATCTCACGACCGCCGGAAGCATGATCAGGACCACCCAAATCGCGGTGTTCACAGGCGCGGTCTTAGTGAAGTCCTGCCACTGAATGGCCATACCGGTGAATTGACCGTAATCGATGTTCAGGAAGTTAGCTTGAACCCAAGCGGCCGAAGTCACTCCTAAGACTAGCGACACCGCCAGGTGAACAACCGTCCCCGCAAAGCCAACAAGACAGCGGTGACTATGAGCCCGCCGACCACCGTCAAAACAGCCGCCAAGACAGCCACTTCCGGGAAGGGGAACCGGAACTCATTGGGGTTTTGCAGGTAGAGGTCTGGGTAGCCGAACCCGAAGAATAGGAAGGGTCCCGCCAGGCCGGTTGGCAGCGCCAGCGCCAACCGCCGTTTGAAGCCGCGCCGGTCATGCCAAATGAAACGCCACTTCGAACCCGTCAAATCGCTGCGCCAACCACCATCATGGTCACCGCGAATGCCGTCACGCACAAGCCGACCAGTCCGCCGCGCCGCTGCCCCGGTAACGGCACCACTCGGAGCCGCCGAAGCGACGCCCTCAGCATCCAAGACAAGCGTGCCGCCGGTGGCGGCCGCTAAGGCGTCGGCATCGTCCATTTGGAAAGCCCGCCAGGCGGCAGCCCGCGCCCGCAGGGAGGCAAAGCTCATCACGATGCGGCGGAAGAACACCCCAATCGCCACTGACAGTGTGATGACCAGACCCGATACGACTTGGATGAGGTAGCTGGTGGCGGCCGGGTCGATGTAGGCGTGGGCCGGATTCGGAACCGCCAGGGCGAAGACGCCGCTCACCCACAGGGCCAAGACCAACCGGGAGACGATCCGGCGCGGCTGCTTCTTGGGGCCACCGTTTGGGCTCGACCAGCTCCTCGCCCGGCGCAAAATACTCATCCACGACCTTTACTGTCTGGGCTCATCGCCATGAAACGGATGACCCACGGAAGACCCTGAGTCGGCTGCCCGCCGAAAACTCGCCCTTGGAGCGGAGCGCCGACCAGAGCTAATAGGTTACCTGTGAGCGAGCTGAGCGGCAACGTGAGATCCCCTGGAGCCGAGCCGGGAGAAACCTGGGCGTGTCGGCGCCCCGGCCGCGGCTGTGCGACGATTGAGCCCATGCCTCGCACGCTGGTCGTCACCAACGACTTCCCGCCCAAGTCGGGCGGCATTGAGAACTTCGTCTTTCAACTGGTCCGGCGCCTACCGCCTAAAGAGGTGGTTGTGTTCACCTCCAGCGCCGAGGGCGACGCTACCTTCGATGCCGACCTGCCGTTCCCGGTGGTGCGGGCTCGTACCCGCGTCCTGCTGCCCACACCCCACATTCAGCGCGGCGCTGAACTCCTAGTTGAGCACTTCAATTGTGATTCTGTCTGGTTTGGAGCAGCCGCTTCGCTTGGGCTGATGACTGCTGATCTGCGCCGCCGGGGCCGGGCTCGGCGGTTTGTCGGGTCCACTCATTCGCACGAGTGTTTCTGGACTAAGGCGCCGCCGACGCGCGCCGCGATCCGGTCGCTGGGCCAGAACCTGGACCACCTGACCTATATTTCCACTTACGCCAAGACTGTCATTGGCGGCGCTCTCACGCCCGCTGCCCGCTGCCGCCTGGTGCCGCTCTCCCCCGGCGCCGACATCGCCCAGTTCTGGCCCCGCGCCGACCCATCCGCTGTCGTCCGGGAACTCGGCTTGGCTGGGCGCCGGGTGATCGTTTCGGCCAGCCGCCTGGTGCCCCATAAGGGACAGGACACCCTGATCCGAGCCCTGCCGTTGGTGCTGAAGGCGGTGCCGGACGCGGCACTGCTGGTGGTCGGGGGCGGCAGTTACCGGGCAGACTTGGAGCGCCTCGCCGCCAAGCTCTCAGTGGGCGATGCCGTCCGCTTCGCTGGTCTAGTCCCCAACGATCAGATCGCCCCCTACTACGCGGCTGGCCAGGTCTTCGCTTTGCCAACCCGCGATCGCACGCTTGGACTGCAAGTCGAGGGCCTGCCCCTAGTCGCCTTAGAGGCGGCCGCTGCTGGTCTGCCCCTGGTTATCGGCAATTCCGGCGGTGCGCCGGAAACCGTCAAAGACGGCCAGACCGGTTTCGTGGTTGATTCAACCGATGTGCATGATGTGGCCCGCCGACTAATCGAGTTGCTGGCGAACCCGTCGCTCGCCTGCGCTATGGGTGAGGCGGGCCACAGTTGGGTGGCCAGTGACTGGACCTGGGACCAACGGGCGGCCACCTTGCGATCCCTCCTCCAACCGGGCTGAAGATTTTCCCACACGACGCTGAGTCGTTTATTCAAAGCATCGGCGGCCCTGCGGCTTAATCAAAAGCTGCGGCACCCCGATCTACGCGTCGGCCGCCGGGACCGTCACACAGATCCAGCCGACCAGCGGATCAGGCGGATACTGGAACCGCACCGTGATAGGCCACACGGAAGGGTGGTTCACGACCTACAACAATCAAAGCGCCATCCAAGTCCAAACCGGGCAACAAGTCGCCCAAGGCGACCAGAT
>JAIRNM010000308.1 GCA_031258055.1 Bifidobacteriaceae bacterium | reverse complement strand
GCGATTCCCCGTTCCACTAATGGGGACAGGCCCTGTTCGTCGAACGTTCCGCCCTGACCTGGGACGATGCCGTGTGGCCGGGGCGACGGCATCGGCCACCGCTGTTGGCGTTATGTCCGAACCGCCGCTCTCCGCCACCACAAAGACGGGAACCGCCTGCGGGGCCGGCCGAAGGAAGCTAACCCGGGACCATGCCGTAGGTCCGCCAACGCTGGCCAGCAATACGGGCCGTCCGCGTTAGTGTCCGCGGGGATGGGGTGGGGAGGCGGGGAGGTGGAGCAGCACAACGAGATAACAAATCGGTCTGGATTCGGGGGAGATTTCGTGGTAAGGGCCCTTCCTGCGAGCAAGCCGGTGGCCAGCCGTGAGAAGGTAGTTCAGTGGCGGGTTCGAGTAATAGTGGAGCGCCCCGGCGCCGGACGGCCGGGCCAGCGCCGCGCGCGGTCGGGGCTAACGGGTCCGTAGCGCCGCGGCGCGTGTCGGCCAAAGCGCAAGGCGTCAAGCCGCCCGCACCAGCCGACTTTGTGCCCGGCGGCAACAATGCGGGCCCGCGTTTCCCCAAGGCTCCGACCCAGACAGCGCTATCAGCGGCCGCCTCCGGCGGCAAGGGCAAGCGGGCGCCGGGAACACCCAAGCGATATACCAGACGCGGCAAGCCCCGTTACGGATTCTTCAACTATCCTCGCAAGCAATACACCGGATTCCACCGTTGGGTGCCGTCATGGCGTTTCCTGTGGTGGAGTTTCGTATTCGGAGTTGGCTTGGTCGTAGGCGCGTTCGTGCTCGCCTATCAAATGATCGACCTGCCGAAACCAGCCGACTTTGCCCAAGCCCAAACCTCCAACGTCTATTACTCTGACGGCGTTACGCCGATGGGCAAGTTCGAGGTCCAGAACCGGGAGATCATCGACGTGCGCGACCTGCCGCAAAGCGCTCGCGATGCCGTAGTAGCAGCAGAGGACCGAACTTTCTGGGAGAACGTTGGCGTAGATCCGCTGGCGCTCACCCGCGCCTTTTACAACAATCTCAAGGGAGGGAAGCGACAGGGCGGTTCGACCATAACCCAGCAATACATTGAACGCTATTGGGTGGGCCAGACCACGACCTCGCTGACGGGGAAATTCGAAGAAGCCATGATGGCGCTAAAAGTCACCCGTGAGAAAGACAAGATGGAGATTCTCGGGGACTATATGAATACCATCTACTTCGGGCGCAGAACCTGGGGTATCCAGACGGCCGCCAAAGCCTATTTCGGCAAAGACGCCGTGGACCTGACTACAGCCGAATCGGCGCTGCTGGCGGGGCTTATTCCCGCTCCGAATGCCTACGATCCGGAAATCGATCTAGAAGCGGCGACCGGGCGTTGGAATTACGTGCTCGACGGAATGGTTAAGACCGGGAGCCTCAGCCAGGCTGAACGGAACAAACTAGAGTTCCCCGCTTTCATTCCCTACGAAGTGCCAGAGACATTCGCGGGCGCGCAGGGCTATCTGCTGGAGATGGTTCGCCAAGAACTGACCACTCGCGGCGGGTTGACCGATGAAATGGTCGGCTCGGCTGGCCTGAAGATTGTCACCACAGTTGACAAGGCGACTCAAGACGAAGTCGCGGCCGCGGTCGCGGACCAACTGCCAGACGACGCAGACGCCGGTCTGCATGTCGCCGTCGCCTCGGTTGAACCTGGCACCGGTGCGATCAGGATGATCTACGCGGGCGACGACTACCTGGTCCGCCAACAAAACGCCGCCACCGACGACGTGGCCCAGGCTGGATCAACTTTCAAGCCCATCACCTTGGCGGCTGCTTTGGAACAGGGGATCAGCCTGGATGAGACCTTCTCCGGTAAGTCGCCTTTGAAGATTGAGGACTGGACGGTCCGCAACTCTGGCAACTCCCAGTACGGCCGGATCACCCTACTTAGGGCCACCCAAAGCTCTGTCAACACGGTTTATGCCCAACTGAACGAGCAAGTGGGCGGCGAGACGACACGCGAAACCGCGATCACCGCCGGGATCCCAACCACCGCCATGGGCCTTGACAGCGACTTGACAAACGTCCTTGGCACCGCCTCCGTCCACGCCCTTGACATGGCGCGCGTTTACGCCACCTTCGCGGCCCAGGGCCTTCGCAACGAAACCTACATTGTTGAATCCGCTATCAGCCCCGACGGCAAAGAGGTCTACTCCGGCCGGAATGACCCGGTGCGCGTCTTTTCCGAGGACGCCATGGCCGAACTCACCTACGCCTTGACTCGCGTGGTCGAAGCTGGCACCGGCACTTCCGCTAAGGCTCTGGACCGCCCAGCGGCGGGCAAGACCGGTACTTCGGAGGAGAACAAGTCCGCTTGGTTCTGCGGCTACACGCCGCAGTTGGCGACGGCCGTGGCGTTCTACCAGCAAGACGCCGAAGGCAATCCCGTCCCGTTGACTCCATTCGGGCAGAACGCGGTCATTCAAGGCGGCGGACCGCCCGCGAAGATGTGGGTGGCGATCATGAAAGTCGGCTTGGCGGGCACGGAAGCCGAGGAGTTTCCGCCCCGGCCGAAGGACCGCAATAAGCCGACCGGCCGTTCCGGCGGCGATCAGCCAGCACCGAGTTCTCAAGCGCCCCCCAGCGATAAGCCCCCACCAGAGGCCAGCCAAGAGCCCTCGCAGAAGCCGAATTCAGAGCCATCAACTCAGCCGTCGGCGCCGGCCACAACCACACCCACCGAAGGCCCCAGTCCACCGCCCGGACCGACTGCCTCCGTCCCGCCGCCTTCTACGGGGGCCGGAGCGGGACCATAGGTGGCAGCGCCGTGAGTCGCCCGTCTTTTTTGCCCGACATCCCGTTAGGGAACATTGTCTGGGGTTTAGAACTGCC
>JAIRNM010000273.1 GCA_031258055.1 Bifidobacteriaceae bacterium | reverse complement strand
CGCTGCTGATCATCGGCATGACGGTCGGTTTCGCCTGCCGCCCGCGCCGGGCTTGGCTCCGGGCGCAGGACGGGAAGCTGGCGTTCGCGTCATCGGACAAAGAAGACCCCGCGCGCCGTGCGGCCTTCAACCGCCTGCTGGAAGACGCGGGTAGTTGGTTCCCGCAAACTGGAAGGAAAGTGGACTGATGGATCCGTTGGGGATCGGGCAGTGCCTGCTTTGGGCGGCGTTGGCGTTCGTTGCGGTGGCGCTGGTGTGCGACGTGGTGATAGTCACAGCCGGGAGGCGTCCCCGGGACCGCTCGCCGGTTCGGATCGTGGTGGGGGCGAATTCAGCCGACACCAGCGCGGACCGGGACCTGGAAATGGATCCGGAAGCGCTAACGGGCGTAGAAGCGGACGCTCAGGCCGTGGCGCCGGACCAGGAAGGCCCGGCCCCGGATAAACCGCCCCTAATGGGCGGCTCGCTTAGGACCTACGCCACCTGGTTCACCTCCATCGCTTTAGCGCTGGTGACCGGCTACCTCGCTATCCGGATGGGCGTGTCCGGACACGGGCCGTTCTCGAATCAGCATGAGTTCGCCGTTGCCTTTGCCTGGGGAATTCTCGCGGCCTACCTGGTTGCGCATTGGCGCTTCCGTGTCGCGATGTTGGCCGTGGCGGTGGAGCCGGTGGCGGGCTGCCTGATGCTCTACGCCCTGAACTTGGACGCGACTGTGGCGCCGCTGGTCCCCGCGCTGCAAAATTCAGTGCTGTTGACGCTGCACGTCGGCTTCGCCATAGCGGCCTACGGAGCCGCCTGTGTGTCTTTCGGGGCGGCCGCGATCTACTTGTTGCATGCCCGGATTGGTCAGTCTTGGAAAACACCGGCTGAACGCTTCGATGACATTGGCTACCGCTCCGCCGTAGTGACGTTTCCGCTGTTAACGGCCATGATTGTGCTGGGCTCGCTGTGGGCTGAAACAGCCTGGGGGCGTTACTGGGGCTGGGATCCCAAGGAGACCGCGGCGCTGGTGACCTGGTTGATCTACGCAGCCTACTTGCATGCCAGGGTCGCGCGCGGCTGGCGCGGCCGCAGGGCCGCTTGGCTGTTAGTGGTCGGCTTTGCCGCCGTACTCTTCGCCTATTTCGGCAACCATTTTTTCGGCGGACTCCACTCGTACGGATAGCCTGGGCAAACTTATGCGATTTTTTGGCACCACCCGCGGCAACGTTTGGGTATTAGCTCTGACAGCGGTCGCCGTCTTGGTCGGAGCATGGGCAGTCAAGGCGGGCAGCGGCCCAGGACGGGGCGCCTCGGACGCCCCGGGCGGCGGCGTGTCTACGCTCGGCGTGTCGTGGAGGCGGGACTGATGCCGGTGTTGCCGAAGAGCCTGGCCAGGCCGTTGTGGGTGGCGCTGGGCTTCACCGCGTTCGGCCTGGGCACGGCGGGGATCTTTCTGCCGCTGGTGCCCACCACGCCGCTGTACCTGCTGGCTGCGTTCTGTTTCGCCCGGGGCTCGGCCCGCTTCCATCGTTGGCTCACGTCCACGACTCTTTACAAGCGCCGTCTGGAGGGCTTTGTTGAAACCCGGTCCATGACGCTCAAGGCCAAACTCATAATCTGCGTTCCCGTGGCGGCGCTGGTAGCCGTGATCGGCTGGTTGACCCCGAGTTGGCCCGTCCGAGGGTTGCTAGCGGCTGTGCTCCTGGCTAAATGGTGGTGCTTCGCATTCTGCATAGGCACCACGCCGAGGGCGCCGACGGCCGGGCGCCGTCGGCGTGGCGGTTCGAACTATGAAAGGGGCTGTGAGAAGGTCGGCGGCCGCACCCCCGGCATCCCTGCCTCTCCCGCCGCCCCTGAGTTTGAGCGGACGCCATCTTAGACGCCGCCCTGAAGCTCTAGTCGCGATCACCCGGAACAGTTGGTGCCAGGCACGGGCGTTCCGCTCGTTTTGTGACCGCGGCGCGACGAAATCACGGAGCTGTCACCGGCTGGACACGATTCAACGGCGGTTTGGTAGCGATTTGGCAACCTCCATTTACCGTCTCCCAAGGCGGCTGTAACTTCCCAGTGACAGGCCCGTCGGCGTGGGCTTCGGCCCGATCGCGGGCGGCAAGGCATGGGACCAGACAAGAGGTGGGACAGACATGAACAAGTGGCGAAGTGGTTGGCTGGCCGCGGCGGTCGTCTTAGCGATGGGGGGACTAGGAGCCTGCGCTGCTGGCGGCCGGGACTCCCAGGCCACCTGGGACGGCGGGAGCTTTCAGGGCGGCGCGCCGAACGAGGGCGCCCCCAACGACTATTACGAAACACCGGGGGAGCCGATTGAGAGCGAAGAGGCGATCGACAACCAATGGATCGATGTGGCGGAGCGCGACACATCGACTTTTGCGGCTGATGTTGACACCGCTTCCTACACTTTCATCCGCCAAATGCTCACGAGCGGCAACTGGGACAGCCGTCTTGGCGAGCAGGCCCGAATTGAGGAGATGGTGAACTATTTCGACTACTCCTGGCCCGCACCAGCACCAACCGCCCAGACGCCTTTCCGGGTCACCACCCAAGTGGCCGCTGCGCCCTGGGATGACTCACACCAATTGGCTGTGATCGGCGTCAAAGCGAAAGAGGCGGTCCGGCCCGAGGGCGGCAACAATGTCGTGCTGCTGGTGGATGTTTCGGGCAGTATGGCGGACGCGAACAAACTGCCGTTGCTAACCGACTCGCTTTCCAAATTGGTCGAAAAGCTCGATGGCCGGGACCGGGTTTCGCTGGTCACATACGCGAATGGCGATGACACTCTGCTAGATGGCGTCCCCGGTGACGAACAGGGCCAAATCAAAGGCGCGCTGGACGGGCTGCGCGCAGCAGGCGGGACGGACGGATCGAGGGGCTTAGAGCGAGCCTACGAAATCGCGGAAGAGAATTTCATTGAGGGCGGGAACAACCGCGTCATCTTGGCTACCGACGGCGACTTCAACCTTGGGCAATATGACGTTGATGAGTTGAAGGAGTGGATCACCGAGGCGCGGGATAACGGCGTTTCGATTTCGGTGCTGGGGTTCGGCATGACCATCAATGACGCGATCATGGAGACAATCGCCGACAACGGCAATGGCAACTACTTCTACATCGACACCGCAGATGAAGCCGACAGGGCATTGGTCGAGCAATTCGATTCGGCCATGTTCACGGTGGCGAAGGACCTCAAGTTGCAGGTCAAGTTCAATCCAGCAACGGTGGCGCGCTACCGGTTGATCGGCTACGAGAACCGGGTGCTCGCGAACGAGGACTTCGAGGACGATTCGGTAGACGCCGGAGACGTCGGCTCTGGTCACACCGTCACGGCTCTGTACGAACTCGAACCGGTCATCGCCGAAGAAGAAGCAGGCGGCTCACAACGGGCTAAGAGCGCCGAGGCCGACAGCGACCAAGCCAGCGACAAGACCTGGCTGACCGTCTCAACGCGTTAAAAGGAACCGGATTCAGACGTTTCTGAGTTGGATGAATTCAATGTGGTCAAAGACGAAGCCGATTCGATTCCATCAGACGATTGGCATTGGGCGGCGGCTGTGGCCGGGTTCGGCATGATCCTGCGTGACTCCGAGTTCAAGGGGGACGTGACCTTGGAGCGGGTGAGGTCATTGGCGAGCGGCGCTCAGGGCGACGATCCGCTCCGGGCTGAGTTCATCGAACTGATCGACCTGTATCAAGCCAGCGTCGGCTAGGACGCCCCCCGAGATCTTTTCCCTACGCTGCGCTTCGGGAAAAACTTTTCGCGGCGAGACCCCGACAGGCAAGACTCAGCTCATTTGTCAAAATTGCGGTGGCCTAGTGAGCTAGTGGCCGGGATACCGGTCGAGAGGTTCGAGGGCTGGCTGGGATCGTGGGTCTCCGACAGCGGCGGCGCCAACAGCGCAGGCCCGGTGCAGTGCCTGGTCCGGCGGGTCGCCGCGCAAAAGCCCCAAGGTTAGCGCGGCGGCGAAGGCATCACCGGCGCCAACAGTATTGGTGACCTCGGCCGCAGCGACCGCTGCCTCGGCGATTGGTTCTCCGTACTGGTACAAGATGGCGCCACGCTCGCCTAAAGTCCGAGCGGTCAGCGGTACCGTGGCCAGATCCGTCAGGCCAGCGAACTCGGTTTCGTTGACAATCAGCAACTGCGCCCGGCGGCGCAAGTCAGGAGTGAGTTGCGTGATGGGTGAGGCATTGATGGCGACAAACCCATCGGTCAGAGCCAACACGGTCTCAATGGTTCCGGGGAGGAGTTCAAGCTGGCACAGGACCGCGCCGTGGGGGTCGATCCGCACCAGGGTTGGGTTGAGGTCGTAGTTGGCTCCGGGGCAGACCACGATCGAGTTTTCGCCGTCGGCATCCACGACGATCAGGGCGGTCCCAGTTGGATCAGGCACGCATTGGATCTGGCTGGTATTTACCCCGGC